>JAMWCG010000207.1 GCA_023818555.1 Candidatus Omnitrophota bacterium | reverse complement strand
GGACTCCCCGTCTGGCAAAAATTTATTTTCTAAAATTGATTAATTTTTCTCCTCCCTTTATTGATTTTCATATTTTATGTTCACGGGGAACTTATATCAGAAGTCTGTGTGAAGAAATCAGTAAACATTTAAACATTCCCCTCTATCTCTATTCTCTCCGAAGAGTGCGCTGCGGTAATTTTCTCTTAGAGGATGCAGTTAGTCTGGAGACACTCAAACAGTTTGGTTCTTTAGAAAAATTGATTATTCCTTTAGAGAAGATATTCAGTGAAGGTTATTCAAGGTTTAAATAATTTACATAGAATACCACGGGGAACAATTTGCAGCATTGGTGTCTTTGATGGGATTCATCGCGGGCATCAGTCTATTTTAGAAAAACTGGTAAAGCAGGCAAAGAGAGAGAAAGAAAATTCGCTGGTAATTACTTTCCACCCCCATCCTTCCCGGTTAGTCAAACCTGAGCAGAGTCCACCTCTCTTGATTTCTTTGAGACACCGTATTTTTCTTATGGAGAAAATGGGAATAGACTATTGCTTAATTATTCCTTTTAATAAAAAATTTGCGCGGATTTCGCCCTTATTTTTTGTGAAAAATATTTTATATAAGCATCTGGGGATAAATGCCTTATATCTGGGGAGGAATTTCCGTTTTGGTTATAAACAGAAAGGAGATATAAATTTGTTAAGAGAAATGGGTAAGCAGTTTGCCTTTCGGCTTTTTATCGTTCCTCCGGTAAGATATGGGAAGAAGATTATTAGTAGTAGCTGGATAAGAGAAGAAGTGGGACGGGGTAATTTAGACTTGGTTTCTCATCTATTGGGGAGGCATTATTCTCTCTACGGAAGAGTAAGTAGAGGAGAGGGAAGAGGAAATTCCTTAGGCTTTCCCACCGCTAACCTGGATGTAGAACAGGAGATGCTTCCTCCTTCCGGAGTTTATTTGGCGAAGGCATATCTGGAGAGTAAGGATTATCCTGCCCTGCTTTACATTGGATACCGTCCTACTTTTTTTGAGAGAAGTTCCCTGAGTGTGGAAGTTTATTTACTCAATTTCCGAGGTAACCTCTATGGGAAATACTTAGAGGTAGAATTGATTAAAAAATTGCGTGGGGAAAGGAAATTTAGAAAAATCTCTTCCCTTATCTCCGCAATGAAACGGGACGAACTTTCTGCCCGCCAATTCTTCTCCTGACTTTTCCACAGTCCAGCAAAAATATTTATTTTTTTCTTGACAAGTATTTAAATAGTGGTATACTTTACACATATGGTGGTTTAAAGTGGAGTAAAGTGGTATGTTTTATGGAGAATATTCACATCTTATTGACCGGAAAGGAAGGATAATCTTACCTGCAAAGTTTCGCCAGATAGTTAAAGAAAAAGGGATAAAGCGGTTTTATCTTACCCGAGGTTTGGACCGCTGTCTCTTCCTTTTCCCCGAAGAGGAATGGCATGCGCAGGAAGAGAAATTTAAATCTCTCTCTTTTACTCATTCCGAATCCCGTAAGTTTAACCGGCTCTATTTCTCCGGGGCGCAGGAGGTAATTCCCGACTTTCAAGGAAGAATTCTTATTCCTCAGTATCTTAAAGAATTTGCAGAATTAAAGAAGGAGATTGTGATTATTGGTGTTTCTAACCGAATAGAAATCTGGAGTAAAGCCTTATGGAAGGAATTCTACGAAAATTCTCGTCCTTATTTCGAGGAGACAGCCGAGAAACTTTTGGAGCAGTAGCAGAGAGAGAATTAGCAGAAGATTATTTTACGGAAATGGAAGGGAGAGAGATTAGTGAGGAGGGTTTTCTCCATCGTCCGGTTCTTCTGAGAGAGGTGGTAGAGAATCTTAATCTTAATCCGGGGAAAGTAGTGGTGGATTGTACTGTAGGCACAGGAGGCCATGCAGAGGCAATCTTAGAGAGGATTCTCCCGGGAGGATTTCTGCTGGGTATAGACTTGGATAAAGGGAGCATCCTTTTTACGGAAAAAAGACTAAATAAATATGGGAATAGTTTTAGATTAATTCAAAATAATTTTAGAGAAATAAAGGCAATAATGGAAGAGACAGGGATAGAAAAAGCAGATGGTTTTCTGCTTGATTTAGGAGTTTCTTCCTATCAGCTCAACGACCCTCAGCGAGGATTCAGCTTTCGGTTTGCCTCACCGCTGGATATGCGTATGAATTTAGAGCAAAAACTTAGGGCTTTTGACTTAGTTAATCATCTGGATGAATATACTTTAATCAAGATTCTGGAGAATAATGCTCAGGAGAGATTTGCTCGGCGTATCGCCCACGAAATTATTAGCGCACGGAAAATAAAAAATATAGAGAACACTACGGAACTAGTAGAAATCGTGCTGAGAGCAATTCC
>JAMWCG010000010.1:10143-12381 GCA_023818555.1 Candidatus Omnitrophota bacterium | reverse complement strand
ACGGATTATTCTTACGGGAGGGGGAGCACTCCTTTCTCATCTAAGAGATTTATTCCCACAAAATCTGGGAATTAAGGCAGAGATATTTGACCCTTTCCAGAACATAACTTTTTCCGAAAAAATCAGGGATATAAAAACCTTACAAAAGAGTTCTTTGCGTTTTACCACAGTGATGGGACTGGCTCTGGAGGCTGGTGAATAAGAGATGAAGAAAAGGATAAATCTCTTACCCAAGGAATTAATAAAAAAAGAAAAAGACTGGACAAGGGGATTAAAGTTGTCTCAGATAAAGATGGGGGTTATCATATTTTTACCATTGATTCTCTGGAAATTATTGCTGAGCGGAATAATCTTTAAAATAACCTCTGCCACCCATAAAAAGACGAAAGAGATTGCCGAATTTACCCGGAAGATTGATAATTTAAGAGCCTCAACAGAAACAGAGTTGAAGAACAAAGAAGAAAAACTAAATTTATTAAAGACTGAGATTACCGCTAAGGAAGAGGAGATTAAGGAGTTTAAGCCCGTAGTTGAACTCCTTACTCGGAAAGAACAGTTTGCCTATGCTTTATTAAAAGTGATTGCCGAACAGATTCCTCCTGAAGTATGGTTAACGGAGATTGAACTTGAAAGGGAGGGAAAAAATTTCTCTCTTAAGGGAATAGGTCTCTCCCATTCCAAGGTCGCTTTGTTCCTTTCGCGTTTGAACCAGTTTCCCTATCTAAAAGGGCTCTATTTGAAAGAGTCGGAAATAAAATCTGAGGAAGGGAATCCTCAGGTTTTAGTCCATTTTATTGCGGAAGGAAGATTGAACCTATAAAATGCCCAAGATAGATTTTAAAAATCTCAGCGGAGGAAAGTTACTGAAATCTAAGCGTGAGATTTATCTCTTAAGTATATTTTTGCTGATTATCTTTTTCCGCTTAATTTTTCCTCAGGATATAAAAAGGCTCAAATCTATACGGGATGAGAATCTAAAACAGCAGGAGGAGCTCAATCGCAAGAAAACTGAATTCTTTTCTGTGGAAGGATTGCTGAAAGACAAAGAGAGATACGAGGAGGAATATAACCAGATGTTAAATACTGCAGAGACGCTGGATAAAGAAATCGCCAGATTAAAAAATGCTCTAGTGGATAAGGAAAATTTGACTGAGGTCTTAAACCAGTTTACCACCACAGTTAATCCCGAAGAGATAGAATTTAGTTTAATCACCATGGGACCTATGGTAGAATATGAAAACTATAACGAATTACCAGTGAAGATGAAAATAAATGCCAACTATCTTCATTTTCTGGATTATATAAGGAGATTGGAAACACTTCCTTTTTTAACCGAGATTAAAAAACTGCACATCAGTTCTCTTGAGCACAATGGAACGGTTAATGTGGAGACAGAACTTGCGGTATATGTGGGTAAATAAAATATTTTTTTTAACTGGCTTACTTCGGGTTGTTTGTTTTCCTGTGTTAGCCTTCAGCCAAGAGATGACCTTGCGTAACCCCTTTGAGTCTTGGTTTCATATCAAGGAGAGGGAAGAAAGTAAACAGCGGGAAAAAGAAAGTGCTCTGCAGAGAAATGAAGAAAAGCCAAAAAATGTGGAATTGCAACTGCAGGGTATCTTAAGTGGAAAAAGGAATCTGGCGATTATCAACCAGGAGATTCTGGGAGAGGGTGAAGTGATTGCCGGCAGAAAAATTGTCCGGATAGAAAAAAAAAGAGTCTTACTCAGGGAACTGAATAATGGAGAAGAAATTATTCTGCAGTTAACCGATGAATTCTAAGTTGTTAAAAATATTTCTGGTCTTAAATCTATTCTCTGTCCTTCCCAAACCACTTGAGAGTTATTTTGAAATCAAGATAATTCTCGTAGATGTGCAGAATAAGTTAATTGCCATAGATAAAGGGAGGGCTGACGGGATAGAGGAAAAGATGTCCTTTTCCCTCTATCGGCAAAACAAGTTTATCGGTGACTGTCTGGTTCTTAAAGCCGGTAATTATGTCGCTATCTGTGAAATCAGAAACCCCGTCCAGGGGATAGAACTGCGGACTAACGAAAAATTATTTATGCTCAACCCAGAAGAACAAGCGGAGAGAGAGAAAAAGGAATTGAGCAGTGTCTCTTCTGAAGAGGAAATGCGCAGTAAAGCCCAGGAATTAGTTAAAGAAGAAGCGGAGAGGCGGGAGATGGCAGAGACCCTGATGAAAGAAAAGGCAAAGGGAATTGCAGAAGTGGTAAA
>JAMWCG010000010.1:0-10133 GCA_023818555.1 Candidatus Omnitrophota bacterium | reverse complement strand
AAGGCGAAGAAGCCAAAATAATTGACGCTATATCCAAACCGGTGCAAACACAACCTCCGCCAAGATATAATTCGGCAAGTTTAATCAAGGAGTTGGAAGAAAAGGGTATAGGCCGACCGAGTACTTATGCCACTATTGTTTCTACTCTACTTGAACGAAAATACATTGAACAAAAGAATAAGGCTTTCTTTCCTACACAATTGGGGCTGGAAGTTAATCGGGTTTTGCTTAGATACTTCACCGATATTTTTAATGTAGAGTTTACTGCAAAAATGGAAAAGGAATTAGAAAAAATGAAGGAGGCAGCGGAAGCAATTGTGAAGGAGGTAATTGAGGAGAAGAAAAAGGGAAAAAGGATTATCTCCTTTGATTTTCGGGATGTAGAGGTAAAAAATATTCTCAAAAGTATTGCCCGGGAGGCAGAAATTAATTTAGTTATTCCTCCTGATTTCCCTTCTCTTAATCTCAGCATAAATCTCAAGGATGTAGATATGGAGACCGCTCTGGATACTATTCTGCGTCTGGTTGACTATACATTTTTAAAAGAAGATAATGTTTATAAAATTGTAAAAGTGGAAGTGGCAGAAAAAAAGACCTCCTCTAAGGCATTTTCACCTCAGTATATTCAGGTAGAGAAATTAAAAACTTTGATTACGGACGGAGGATTACTTTCGGAGAGCGGTAAACTCATCATAGATTCTCGTTCAAACCGAATGCTGGTGGTAGATACACCCCTGAATTTAAGTAAGATTGAAGATTTGATAAAGCAGGTGGATGTAAAACCAAGACAGGTAAATATTGAAGCGAAAATCTTAGATGTTTCTCTGACTGATACCGAAAGTTTGGGTATTGAATGGACCTGGGTAAAACCCCGCGGTGGAGCTTCTACTGATGATACGCTCACCTCAGGGTTCAAGGTAGATTCTGCCACCGGAGCAGGTAAGGGTTTCTTTAAATATGGAACTTTAGATGCGGCAGAAATTGCGCTGGTCTTAGAAGCACTGATGAAACGGGAGAGGGCAAATGTGCTTTCCAAACCGACAATTACCACTCTGAACAATGAGGAGGCAAAAATAAATGTCACCTCCAAAATCCCCTATCAGACCGGAACCATCACTACAGAAACAGGAGGAGGGACTACCACCACCTCAGTTTCCTGGGCAGAGAAAGAGGTGGGAGTAACTCTTTCCGTGACTCCCTATATCTGTGAAAGTGGAGAAATTATTATGAAGATTGAACCTACAGCCAGTTTGCTCCAAGGATATACTTCCGATGACCCCAAAACACGCTATCCTCTGATTATGACGCGTTCGGCAACCACTCAGGTAATGGTCAGAGACGGAGAGACTCTGGTGATCGGTGGCTTGATTACCCAGGAACTGAGAGATACAAAAACGGGAGTTCCAGTCTTAGGTGACATTCCCATCTTAGGACTGCCTTTTCAGAAGAGAGGTAAAGAATTGAAGAATACAGAGTTAATTATTTTCATTACTCCACATATAGTTCCTGCCATGGAGGAGGTGAAACCACAAGGGTAGAAAAATGGGAGAATGGATTGGGATTGAGAGAAAAGCAAGGCGCTGTTATGGCTTTGATGAGATAGCCTTGGTTCCCGGTAAGATCACAATTAATCCTGAAGAAGTAGATACTTCCTGGGAATTGGGAAAGTTGCATTTTAAGGTTCCCATCATCGCGGCGGCAATGGATGGAGTGGTGGATGTTAAATTTGCCATTGCTCTGGGAAAATTGGGAGGATTAGCGGTGCTAAATCTTGAGGGAGTTCAGACGCGCTATGCAAATCCTGACCGGGTTTTAAGAAAAATTGCGGAAGCAAGTCCTGAGGAGGCTACGCGGCTTGTCCAGGATATTTATCGTGAACCAATAAAAGAAAAACTCATTGAAAAGAGAATCAAGGAAATCAAAAGAGCAAGAGTCCCCTGTGCGGTCTCAAGTATTCCCCAGAGGGCTAAGAAATTTGGGGAAATTGCTTATGCGGCCGGTGCGGATATTTTCGTGGTTCAATCTACTGTCGCCACTGCCAGACATATTTCCCACCAATATGAAGTTCTGGACTATGCAGAGTTTTGTCAAAAGATGAAAATTCCGGTGATTATCGGTAACTGTGTTACCTATGAAACCGCCTTAGAATTGATGGGAACCGGGGCAAGCGCCATACTGGTGGGAATTGGTCCGGGGGCAGCCTGCACTACGCGGGGAGTTTTAGGGATTGGGGTTCCCCAGGTAACCGCCACTGTGGACTGTGCTGCCGCCAGAGATTTTTATCATAAAAAGACTAAGAAATATGTTCCCATTATTACGGATGGAGGGATGCGCACGGGAGGAGATATCTGTAAAGCATTTGCTTGTGGAGCGGATGCAGTAATGGTGGGTTCTGCTTTTGCCCGGGCTAAGGAAGCTCCTGGACGGGGCTATCACTGGGGAATGGCCACCCCTCATGTCAATCTTCCCCGAGGAACGCGGGTCTATGTGGGTACTGCCGGGACGCTGGAGGAAATTCTTTTTGGGCCTGCACGCATAGACGACGGTTCACAAAATTTAATGGGGGCACTGGCAACCGCAATGGGTTCTCTGGGAGCAAGAAACATAAAAGAGATGCATTTTAGCGAGATAATTATTGCTCCTTCCATCCAGACAGAGGGAAAACTTCTTCAGCGTATTCAGCAGGTGGGAATGGGCAAATAATCCCGAAAGATTAGGCAATAATCAAGATGAAGCATGCCCGTTTTGTACATCTCCATGTCCATTCACAGTACAGTCTTTTAGACGGTGCCTGTAGGATTCCGGAATTGCTGGATTTAGCCAATCACTATCTTATGCCTGCCATAGCCATCACCGACCACGGAAATATGTTTGGAGCGATAGAATTTTATCTCCAGGCGATGGAAAAAGGAATTAAACCCATTATTGGCTGTGAAGTCTATATTGCGCCCAAGAGCAGATTTGAAAAAACCTCACATGGGATACAGGATGCGGCATATCATCTGACTATTTTAGCCAAGGATGAAGAAGGTTACAAGAACTTAATTAAGTTAGTGACCAAGGGATATCTGGAAGGATTTTATTATAAGCCGCGTATAGACAAAGAGCTACTGGCTCAATCTGCTCGGGGATTGTTAGGACTGAGCGGTTGTTTGAAATCAGAACTTTCTCACCTTTTAAGCACCGAGCAGTTTAAGACTGCGCTTACCATTCTTGATGAATTTAAACAAATCTTTGGTAAGAATAATTTTTATATTGAAATCCAGAACCAGAATTTAAAGGAACAATTTAAAATAAACCAGAGGGCAATAGAGTGCGCCAAAGAATTACAACTTCCCCTTGTGGCTACCAATGATGTTCACTATCTGCGTAAGGAAGAAGCGCCTGCCCATGAAATTCTTCTCTGTATTCAAACCCAGACAAACATTCAGGACCCTCATCGGATGCGCTTCGGCTCGGATGAGTTCTATTTCAAATCTCCGGAAGAAATGGAGAAACATTTCCAGGAAGTACCGGAGGCGCTCAGTAATACGCTGGTGATTACCGAACAGTGCAATCTGGAATTGGACTTTAAGCAAATACACCTTCCCCATTTTTCGCCTCCCGAAGGGAAAACTAAGTTTGAATATTTACAAGAATTGTGTCTGGAGGGTCTTAAAGAGCGCTATCCCAACCCCTCTCCTGAGGTTAAACAGCGCTTAGAATATGAATTGCAAGTAATTAAACAATCCGGTTTTGTAGGTTATTTTTTGATTGTCTGGGATTTTGTGCACTATGCCAAATCTAAAAACATTCCGGTAGGTCCGGGAAGAGGCTCAGCAGCAGGAAGTTTAGTAAGTTATCTCTTAGGCATCACGGATATAGACCCTTTGAAATACGGATTACTTTTTGAGAGATTTCTTAATCCGGAGAGAATAAGTATGCCTGATATGGATATAGATTTTTGTTATGAAAGAAGACCGGAAGTAATTGATTATGTGGTGGAGAAATATGGCAAAGAAAATGTGGCTCAGATTGTGACTTTTGGAACAATGTTAGCCAGAGCGGTGGTCCGCGATGTGGGGAGGGCACTCAATATGCCCTATGGAGAAGTAGATAAAATTGCTAAGTTAATTCCCCAAGACCCCGGTATTGACCTGAAGCAAGCCATAAAAATAGAACCCCAGTTAGAGCATTTATATAAAACCGACCCTCAGGTACAGAGACTTTTGGAAACCGCTCTTTCTCTGGAGGGATTAACCCGTCATGTTTCCACACATGCTGCCGGGGTAGTGATTGCGGAGAAACCACTTACTGAATACATTCCCCTCTGCAAAATGGGGGAGGGTCAGATTATCACCGGATACGCGATGGAGGCATTAGAAAAAATAGGCCTCCTTAAAATAGATTTCTTAGGGTTGAGAACCCTTACGGTGATCAATGAGACTTTGAAGATTATCCAGCGCTCAAGAAATATATCTTTAGAGATAAACAGCATCCCCATGGATGACCGGGAAACTTTCCAGATGCTCCAGCGTGGAGAAACCTTAGGGGTATTTCAATTGGAGAGTGCGGGGATGCGTGAACTGCTTAAACGCATAAAACCCGAACGGTTTGAAGACATCATCGCCATCCTTGCCCTTTTTCGCCCCGGCCCAATCGGTTCAGGAATGATTGAAGACTTTATTAAACGAAAAAGGGGAGAGGTTTCCGTAAGATACGACCATAAGAAATTAGAACCAATTTTGAAAGAAACTTACGGAACAATTCTTTACCAGGAACAGGTGATGCGTATCGCTTCAGAAATTGGTGGATTCAGTATGGCAGAGGCGGATGTGCTCCGCCGGGCAATGAGCAAGAAAAATCCTGAAGCAATGGACAGAGCGCGAAAATCTTTTCTGGAAGGGGCAAAAAAAAATGGTATAGATCCGGAAGTAGCCCATAAAATTTTTAATCAGATAGAATACTTTGCCGGTTATGGATTTAACAAATCTCATTCCGCTGCCTATGCGCTCATTTCCTACCGCACCGCTTATCTAAAAGCAAATTTTACCCCCGAGTTTATGACTGCCTTACTCACCAGTGAAAGAGATAACACTGAGAAGGTGGTGCAGTATATCAATGAGTGTGCGCGGTTAAATATACAGGTCCTCCCTCCGGATATAAATGAGAGCTTTGCCAATTTTACCCTCGTTTCTCCTCAGACCATCCGATTTGGACTTACTGCCATAAAGAATGTGGGGCAAATTGCAGTGGAGGAAATCGTGAGAGCACGCAGAGAAAAAGGTCCTTTTCAAAACCTCTATGACTTCTGTGAAAGGGTAGACCTGCGGACGGTTAATCACAAAGTAATAGAAAGTATGATTAAATGTGGTGCCTTTGACCGTTTTGGACTAAAACGTGCGCAATTGATGGCTATACTGGATGACGCTATTGAAGTAGCTAATAGCCTTCAGAAAGACAGAACTGCAAAACAGTTTACCATCTTTGAATTATCTTCTACCCCGCAATTTAGGAAGGGTTATAAACCTATCCCCAATATAAAAGAGTGGCCAGAGTCACAGCTGCTAAATTTTGAGAAAGAACTATTGGGATTTTATGTCACCGGGCATCCTTTGGCAAGATACGAAGAATTTATACGAACCTATTCCCGGATTAGAATCACCGAATTAAATAGGCTTAAAGAGGGGGAGGAGGTATTTCTCTGCGGAATGATTTCCCGTTTTAAAAAAACCACCACCCGACGCGAAAATGAACTTATGTCCATTGTGACTCTGGAGGACCTTTCCGGAGAAGTAGAAACCCTGGTTTTCCCGGAAGTTCATAAAAAATTTGAGAAGTTTATTTACAATCACAGTTGTATCTTTTTGCACGGTAAGCTCTCTCTCCGGGAAGATTCACCTCGTATAATTGCCACGGAACTGTTCCCCATAGAAGAAGCCCGAAGGAGATTTACTAAAACCATCGTGCTTAATATTGTTCGGGGTTTATTAGACGAAGATCTGGAAGCCTTAAGGAATATCTTTAAGGCAAATCCGGGAAAAACAAAGGTTGTATTTGAATTCAGAGACCATTCCGGTAAGACCTGGCTGAATTTAGGTAAAGAGTTTACAGTAGAGCTCAATGATAATCTAATCCAAGGAATAGAGAAGATTTTGGGGAAAGAGAACATAAAATATATTCCGCTCTTTACACTTAACCATAACCGAAATAATTTGACATAACTTTTTAATCTGCTAAAATATATAAAATAAATTTTCTGACAATCCTTAGAGAAAAGAGAGGGGGAAATGAAAGTGTTTGATTATTTACCCAAAGGGTTCAATTATTTAATGGGGCTTTTTTCTAACGATATGGGGATTGATTTAGGAACCGCTACTACCTTGGTTTATGTTAAAGGGAGGGGGATAGTTCTCTGTGAACCATCCGTGGTAGCCATAGAACGGGGGACGAATAATGTCTTAGCAGTAGGGGAGGAGGCAAAACGGATGTTGGGAAGAACCCCGGGGAACATCATTGCTCTCCGGCCGATGAAAGACGGGGTAATTGCGGATTTTGAAATAGCCGAAAGGATGTTACGCTATTTTATCAATAAGGTTCATGAACGCCGGGTTCTGGTAAGACCGCGCATGGTCATCGCCATCCCTTCAGGGATTACCGAAGTAGAGAAACGAGCGGTAAGAGATTCTGCCTTGCATGCAGGAGCAAGACAGGTTTATCTGGTGGAAGAACCGATGGCGGCTGCCATTGGTGTAGGTTTACCTATCCAGGAACCGGCAGGGAATATGATTATTGATATTGGCGGAGGGACAACAGAGATTGCAGTTATTTCGCTGGCAGGAATTGTCCTCTCCCGGAGTATCCGCGTGGGAGGAGATGAAATGGATGAGGCAATCATTGAATATTTAAAGAAAACCTATAATCTTATGATTGGAGAACGCACCGCAGAAGAGATTAAAATCAAGATTGGTTCTGCTTATCCCTTAGAAGAAGAAATGACGCTGGAGGTAAAAGGGAGAGACCTGGTGGCAGGACTACCTAAGACCATCACCATTAATTCGGAAGAGATCAGGGAAGCGATGCAGGAACCCATCCGGGCGATTGTAGAATTGACACGGTTTGCCTTGGAGAAAACTCCCCCGGAACTTTCCGCTGACCTGATTGAACGAGGGATAGTTCTGGCGGGAGGAGGAGCGCTTTTACGGGGAATAGATAAATTGATTGCTGAAGAGACCGGTCTTCCGGTTCACATTGCAGATGAGCCACTTACCGCAGTTGCTTTAGGGACGGGTAAGGTTTTAAATGAACTGGCATATCTGAAGAGAGTGACAGTCTCTACTAAACTGGAGTCATAGAAATTTGTGGAAGTTAAACTTATCTTTAAAATGTGAAGAGGAAATTAGGTTTTATCATTATATTATTCTCTTTTATTTTCTTAAGTATTCCTGAGAAACATATCCAAAAGATAAGACATTACGGAATAGAGTTTTTAAGCACGCCCTTCAGCTTATTTACTAATCTCTCCTTTTTCTTTCTCCACCATACGGATTACCAGAGGATAATAAAGGAGAACAAACTGTTGAGTGAAGAAAACATAAGGCTCCGCCTGGAGAATTCCCAACTCAATTATCTCCGGGAGGAAAACCAACAGCTCAGAGATCTTTTATCCTTTAAAGAAAATACACCTTTTTCTACCCTGGCGGCAGAAGTGATTGGGTTTGATTATTCAGAAACCAGGAGGCTTATCTTTCTGGCTTCCGGGGCAAAGGAGAAAATGCGTAAAGAGATGGTTTGTTTAAATCAGCAGGGACTCATCGGTAAAGTTATTGAGGTGGGAGAGGGTTTTTCCAAGGTGATGTGTATAAATGACCCTAATTCCCGTGTACCAGCAAAAACTGAGGATACTCAGGAATTTGGTTTAGTTTACGGACCGCTCAAAGGCGATTATCTGCGTATGAGATTTTTGCCCAAGGAGAGTAAGACAAAAATCGGGGCGCATGTCTTTACTTCCGGATTAGGTAGTGTATATCCTAAGGGGATTACGATTGGAATAATTGCTGAGATTATTGACGAAGGATTCTACAAAACCGCCTTGATTAAACCAATGGTAGATTTCTCAAAATTGGAGACAGTGGTCTGTATAAAATGAAGAAAGCAGTTTTAAATCTTCTAATTTTATTTTTTTCTCTTTTCTGCGAATATACTTTTCTCCCCCTCCTTCCCTTTCCCTTAAACCAATTGAGTTTTATCCTCTTAAGTTTTGTTTTTTTCTCTCTCTATGAAACGCACCGGTTTCTCATCATAGCAATAACTACCGGATTAGCCAAGGATATATTGAGTTCTTCACCCTGGGGGATTTATACCCTTACTTTTTTTCTCTCGGGCTATTTAATTTTAAAATGTTCAAAAGGGATAATCAAAGATAAAGTGGGGGTAAAATTAGCATATACATTTATAACCGTAATTCTGGTTTCTCTTCTGTCCCGGGGGATGGAAGGGATTTGGGGAGGTAACTTTTACATTTTTAACTTAGGAGTTTTATTCAAAAGGGGACTTATAAACGGCATCTTTTTCCCTCTCTGGAGCGGTTTACTTTCCTGGATACGCAAATGAATTTATACCGTTTAGAAAAAACATTTGGGTTTTCCTTCCTCTTTCTGGTTATTTTTCTCTGGTATTACCAAATCCTCCGGGGAGAATATTTTTCCTCCTTAAGTGAAAAAAATCGTATAAGAGTCATCCCTCTTTTTGCAGAGAGAGGGAAAATCCTGGACCGGAAAGGAAGAGTTTTAGCCACCCAGGAACCGGTCCTAAATATTGTGGCTAATCCTGCGGAACTAAAGAATAAAGAGGAGGTTTTTAGGGAAGTAAGCTCAGTGTTAGGTATATCTGAAGAGGAGTTATTTATGCGCTACAAAGAAAATTTGACTTCTCCTTTTATGCCCATTGTTCTGGTGAGGGATATTCCCTTGGAGAAATTATTTCTCATTGAAGAAAAAAGGCCGGCTTTCTCAGGGATAGAGATTGAGATAAATCAGAAACGGTTTTATCCCTTTGGTTCAGCAGGAGCGCATCTTTTGGGTTACTTAGGAGAAATCGGTCCTGAAGAACTCCTGAAATGGAAACCTTATGGATACAGGATAAAAAACCTCCTTGGTAAAATGGGCATAGAAAAATCCTTAGAAACATATCTGCGCGGAGAAGATGGGGCGCGGATTATTGAGGTGGATAACCTGGGTAATCTGGTTCGGATTATGGGTGAGAAGAAGCCTATTCCTGGTAAGACAGTCCAGTTGAGCATTGATGGAGAATGGCAGAAAATTGCCCATCGTTTATTAAACGGGAAAAGGGGAGCCATTCTCATTATGGATGTGCAAACGGGAGAAATTCTAGTCCTGGAAAGCTCTCCCTCCTTTGACCCCAATCTTTTCTCTTCGCGTGAAGCCAGGAAGATAAGGCTTCTCCTCAATTCGCCCCAGGCAATACTTTTAAATAGAGCTACCCAAGTAAATATTCCTCCCGGAGCAGTTGGAGAAAAGGTAGCAGTGGTGATTGGCGAGGCCAGGTCTCCAGCTATGCCTGAAGAGGGGATGGTCATCGTGGGGGAGGTTTTCGCCGTAGAGCTTCCCAAGAACTTTCAGGAGCTTTCTGCCCCGGCCACGCTCATCATGCGTTATCCGCCGGAACTGGTCCCCTTCATTGAACTGGAAAGCCTTGCTATCCAGCGCTGGAACGCGGAGGCAGCTCGCTGGGAGGGACTGGAATCTGGGAGCAAGCTTGACAGAGAACGGCGCGCGGTCATCGCCCAAACCAGCCACCTTTCCCGCTTTGCCCTTTTGGCCAGGCGGACTTTTGAAATCCCTACCCCGGCTCCAACCGAAGAAAGCCTGCAAGCCGGGCCAGAAGAGCTTCCCCCCCCTTCTTTGACCGAAATAGTGATTTCCCCGGTCATATTATATCTCAGTTTAGCTATAATAATCTTTGCCCTTTTCGGCCTGGCAGCTTTGGTGGTAATTTACTTGGTCAGGCGGCGTGCCTTCTAAGGGGGGAGCTTGAAGCTTTCTCCGTTGCTTTCTATTATAATTTTTATCAGACTAAGCGGAGAAAAAAAGTTTTTAGGAGGTAGAAAGTGCGTTTAACCAGAGGAAGTGATT
>JAMWCG010000206.1 GCA_023818555.1 Candidatus Omnitrophota bacterium | reverse complement strand
GAGAAATTATAAAACAAGTATATAATTCGTCCACAGAGATAAGGTAATGTGCTAAAATTCCTGTAAAAATAGGAAGACCTCCTGGCAGGAGTTCAAGGGAAATTATGAGAGATTTTTAAGAATTATCGACACTTTTCCCTTGGCGTTCCTATCAAAAAATTTCTTGCCTAATAAATTTTTTATGCTATAATCTTCTTAACCTAATAACCTTATAACTAAAATGCCGAGGTAGCTCAGATGGTAGAGCGGCGGACTGAAAATCCGCGCGTGGGCGGATCGATACCGCCCCTCGGCATTTGTTTTTTATTGACAAGGGGTTCTGATTATGCTATAGTTAAATTGTGAAAAGAAGATTGGATTTGGTCTTTAAAAGGCGCATAACTAACCTTGACCCCTATTCAGGGAAATGGGTTGCCTTCATTGGTAACCAACTCATAGATTCAGCAGAAGACCTTAAGTTTTTGATGCAAAAGCTCAAAAATCGCTCGCTCAGCAAAGAGCCTTCTATTATGCTCGTCCCGCGTAAAGATGAAGGTCCTTACATTCTAATTCTTTTATGAAATTGGACTTCTTCTATCTTAAAAAGGGACGTCAATATTTTCCCCTTATTGATTTAAAACTCAAAACCCCTAAATCTGAAATTAAAATCAAAGCTCTGGTTGATTCAGGGGCTACTTATTCTGTCTTCCGGGCGGAAGTAGCTGATTATCTGGGTTTGGAAATTGAAAAGGGTAAGGCGATATATTTAGATGGGGTGGGAGGGAAGATTTTGGGTTATGTACATAATATTTCTGGTTGTATAGGTGATAAATTATATAAATTTAAGATAATTTTCACTCGGGAACTCACGGCATCATTTAACATCCTGGGAAGAGATAATTTTTTTCTTCCTTTTCTCATTACTTTCTGTGAAAAGGAGAAGAAGATTATAATTCGGGAAGCTAAATAGTCAGTTCCAAATATTATTCTAAGACGAATGCGCAGATTAGATAATCGGCAAAATAAATATTTCCAATTTAAGTCCTTTAAGCTTAAACCTCGTTTTTTTCAATATAAGAAGAGTAAGCACAAAGGAAGATTAGACCGGCGGAGTGCTCCCTAAGGGATTTTTTCTCTAATATAATGGAAAGGAGGGATAAAAATGGAGAGGAGAGCAATTTTTTTAAGTTTGGGTATGGTGTTTTTCCTCTGTCTTCCTCTTTGTGTCCACGAGTCCTTAGAACACAAATATCATAAAGAACCGAGAATCGCTTGGGAAAGACTGGCAAAGAAATTAAATCTCAGTGAGGAACAAGAGAAGAAATTGGAAGAGAATAGAGAAAAACAACATAAGATAATGTCGGAGTTGTTTAAAGCCTTAAGAGAGGAACAGGAGAAATTGCACCAAGAATTGGGAAAGAGCGAACTCAAGAGAGAAAAGGTTCAGCCTCTCTTAGAGAATATAAAATCTCTTCAAGGAAAAATACTTGAGCAAAAGATAGAAGGGATTTTTGCTATAAAAGAAATTCTCACCCCTGAGCAGTTTACTAAATTTCAGGAGATGACCCAAAAGAGGATGAAACATAAGGGAAAAGGTTGGCATAGACCCCACAGAGAATTGGAAAGATAAGAATTTTTTCTTATCCTCCGATGCTATTTTTTCTGGGGAAGTGATTACTCTTTTAATGCCTAACCTGCCAAACAGGCTTTCCCAATTAACTCTGTTTCCGCATCGCACTATACAGTAAATTATAGAATTTCTTTTCATTTTAGATTAAAATAGTAATGATGTTTGTATTTAGTATGCGAAAAAACAGTTTCTTTGAGTATTTTGTGGTTTTGGGAGTAATCTCTTTCTTGGCTTTGGTTTTTCTCATCTATTTAAGTTCAGTTATAGTCAAAGCAAAGGAAATGGTTCTTCAGGCAGAACTGCACAATATGCGCATTGCCTTAAATTTGTATAGAGGATTAAATGGAGAATATCCACAAGATATACGGGAGTTGATTAATAAGGAGATTTATTGGACACAGGCAATCCATGAAATTTATAAAAGAAAATATCTTGAACATCAAAGAGTAGATAAAGATGGTTTTCCTATTGACCCCTGGTATAGGCGTTTTGTTTATGACCCAGAGGCGGGGAGAATTTTTTCGCAAACCAGAGGATACGAGAACTGGTAAGGCTGGTGGAGCTCAGGGGTAGAGTAGCGGTTTGGTAAACCGCGGGTCGTTCCGATAAAATTTATATGCCCGCATAGCTCAGTAGGGAGAGCAGTGCTTTCGTAAAGCACGGGTCGGGGGTTCAATTCCCTCTGCGGGCTTGAAGGAATTTTAGGGGGAGCGTCATTTTTGTTTTTATCACCAAAATTATTCCACCCCTGGGGTGGAAAAGAGAGAGTTTAGATAAGGGGATGG
>JAMWCG010000205.1 GCA_023818555.1 Candidatus Omnitrophota bacterium | reverse complement strand
CTTTTCTGGGCTGGCCAAACCTTTGGCTTCCAGGTGCAGAAAAACCTCTGGGAGAGCCAGACCGGGCGGAAAATCTGGGTTCAGCCAATTATTGAAGACTTTGCTGTGGAAGGCGCTGTTCGCTTAATTGAAGGTTTACTTTCATCGGAAACAAAACTTAAGGAACCAATATCTTTTTTGCTGGTTGTTCCTTCACAAACTCAGGCTGGCGTTTTTAAGGCGGCCATTGTTCAAAAAGAAGCTCTTCATTTAGTTAATGTTATAGCTTTTGAAGACCTCCGTTTGTTGCTGGCTTTGAAAGAAAGTGGTTGTCTTTCTCATCAATCGATTTCTACTTTACTTTTTCCTCTGGCTGGTCTTGACATTCATCAAATACTTGAGGTGGTAGCTGAGGCAGTTAAAGCTTTTCCAAAGTCCCCTTAACAAAATAGTAGAAAGCGTAAATTAGTCCAGACAAAACAACGCTCAGTAGGAGAGGTATTTCGATTTTAGCTTTGGGCAAGTTAAAAAGAGGTAATAGCCAGGTATAAGAAGTCCAGAGGAGAAAGGCAGCGGCAACCAGACCGACCATATCTCCCTGCCATTTTTTCAAGAAAAACTTGCTTACCAAACCCAAAATTAGAGCGCTTAATCCCCAGATGGCAATTTGCACCAGAAGAAAAGGCTCTTTTAGAAAAGGCAAAAATTTTAGTGAAAAGGACAGACCAAGAGGGCGAGATAGAAATTTTTTCCTAAAGCAAATTCTTCTCTTAATTCCGGAGGGATACTTAAATCCTCTAATTCTTTCTTTAAAGTGGGCTTTTCTTTAAATAATTTTATTCTTAAATCACGATCCAGTTTTAAAATTCCCAATTCTTTAACTTGCTCAGTGGTTAGCGGAACAACCGAAATGGTCAAATCTGCATCTTTGTGATGATGAAAATTTATAAGTTCCTGATAATCCATTTTATAGAGTTGGTCTCCGGAAAGGATGAGCACATCCTCGTCTTCTTTTAAATTGAGATGGCTCAAATTCTTCCTTACCGCATCCGCAGTCCCCTGAAACCAATCCCGATTCTGCAGGGTCTGCTCCGCCGCCAAGATTTCTACAAAAGTTCCCGTAAAATAGTCAAAGCGATAGGCATTATGGATATGACGATTGAGAGAAGCAGAGTTAAATTGGGTTAAAACAAAGATATTTCGGATATGAGAATTAATGCAATTACTGAGGGGAATATCAATAAGCCGATATTTTCCGGCAATGGGAACTGCCGGTTTACAACGGTCACGGGTTAAAGGGAAAAGCCTTTTCCCCTGTCCTCCTCCTAAGATTAGAGCCTTTATCCTGCGCATCGTTATTCATTCCGCAGAGAAATCTGTTTTTTGGTTCTCATCTTAGCATATTCCCAGGCATATTCATAAAGATGTAACCCCTTAGAACAGGCAATGAGCTCTCCATTTGCTACCCCGATTTCACCAGCCATATACTGCTTTACCAATTCCAGTCCCCCTAAGTTAGAAGGAAATCCCCCCCAGAGGTCCCAGGAACGAAAGTATAAAATAAAATGGAGTTTTCCGTAACGAATACGCGTATCAATGAGACGCAAACAAGGAGGGTCAGTTAACTTTATATCTGAAGGCATCCCGATTTCCATAATCGCCTGATTCGTCCCAAAACCTTCTTCTTTATAGATTTTGATTACTTCTTCAATCTGATTGCAGTTCAGAGGCATCTCTCTAATCATTCTTTTACCTTCCACGATTTCTTCCGTCCGCGCCTTAGGCTCAACCAAGCGCTCTCCATAGGTATAGTCTTCGGTCTCGGTTTTAGAACCGGTAAGAAGGTAACTCAAGTAACTCTGAATATATTCCATACTGGTAGGGGCTGGTATCCCACAGCCTTCCGGCATAAGCGGAATAATCTGATGCTCGGGCTTACGCACCCGGACAGTCACAAAATCAAATTCTAACCTCCTCTGTCCTTTGTAACTTCCCCGTGTAATCGTATAGACAAATCCTTCCTCTAAGATGCGTGAGAGGCATTGAAACCAGGCATCATCCAAATCAAAGGCATCTATATAGACGGGTTTTAAGAATTCTTCTGCCATTACTCTAAGACAATTTCTCCCAAGATAATCCTGGGGTCATTAACCTGATAAATATAAAACCAATTTAGTTTTGCTTGTGGAGAATTATCCAATTCATCTACATCGTGGATTGCCGGAGAGATTCCAAATTTGTAACCTTTTTCCGGTTTTATCCCCAAAAAATCCCAGAGAATCTTTGCCTCCAAAATATAACCATTTTTCCCGGCAATTTTCGCCTCCTTAATAGAAAATTCTACCTTATCCTGGAATTTATCCTGATGGAACCACTCCCATTTGATTGGCTTTCCTTCAAAACCCGTGGGAGCGAAACCGAATTGAAAAT
>JAMWCG010000204.1 GCA_023818555.1 Candidatus Omnitrophota bacterium | reverse complement strand
CCACACTCAATTTTCACCGCAAAGTTTTCTCTAACCCCGAATTTATAGAAGGTAATTTCTCTACCGATTTTGTAAATAAATTATTGGGACTGGAGGGAGAATGAAAAAGAAGGTATTCTGGCATATCCATGAAGAAGAGAATAAAGGAGAACAAGGTTTCTTAAAGATAAATAATAAAGTAATTGCCTCTATTGCTAGTCTGGCTGCCTTGGAAGTAAAAGGGGTGGCCAGAATGGGAAGAAATCCGTTTTATATTTTAAAAGCACTCTTATCTCAGAGATTATACCAGCGGGGAGTCTTTATAGAATTTAAAAGCGAAAATGAACTGGTCATTACCTTATACATCATTGCTGAGTATGGAGCTAATCTTAGTGAATTGGCCAATGCAGTTCAGACAAATGTGCGCTCTGCCTTAGAGAAAATGGCGGAGATAACCCCTGCTGAGGTAAATGTGGTAATTCAGAAGGTAGAGAAGGCAGGATAACTTTATT
This sequence comes from Candidatus Omnitrophota bacterium, assembly GCA_023818555.1. GTDB lineage: Bacteria > Omnitrophota > Gorgyraeia > DTHP01 > DTHP01 > DTHP01. The sequence continues at coordinate 1,940 of JAMWCG010000204.1, read as the reverse complement.
AAAATAGGAGGAGAAGATGAGGATAATTAAAAGGATAATTACCCTGGTCGTTGGTCTATTCTTCATCGCTTTAAGTCTATTTGTTCTGGCTGTTTCTTTAAAATTAATTTCTGCCCAGGATATTGCCGGGATGCTGGAACTAATTGGAGAAAACTATAAACTCCGACTTACCTTGGGGATAATTGGGTGTAGTTTAATGCTCTTTAGTTTTTTGGGAATACAGTTAACCTTGGGAAAATTGCAGAGAGAAAAAACCATTGCCTTTACCAATCCTGATGGGCAGGTAACCGTTTCTTTACACGCCATAGAAGATTTTATTCATAAGATTGTCCGGGGAATTGAGGAAGTAAAAGAGCTGAAGGCGGATGTGGTAGCGACAAAAAAGGGGATTCAGATCAATGCGCGAGTTATCCTCTGGGGAAATACGGATATCCCTGCTACTACGGAAAAGATTCAGCAGCTCATCAAAACTCGGCTCCAGGAGATGCTCAGCCTGGAAGAAGCCATCCAGATAAAAATACATGTCGTGAAGATAGTAGAAAAACCATCCGCTTCAGCCAAGGAACAAGCTCCGGAGATTCCTTTTAGAAGTTACGAATATAAAAAATAAGGAGGAGGCGTATGCGGATTGGTATATTGACAGGAGGAGGAGATTGTCCGGGATTAAATCCAGTAATTAGAGCGGTGGTAAGAAAAGCCATTAATGAGGGTTGGGAAGTAGTGGGAATTAAAAATGGTTGGAAGGGATTGATTGAAAAGGATGTCGTACCCCTCGACCTGCAATCTGTCTCGGGAATCCTTCCCAAAGGAGGAACCATTTTAGGCACATCCCGCACCAATCCTTATAAAAAACCGGAGGATGTAAAAAGAGTAAAGGAAAATTACCGTGCGCTTGGTCTGGAGGCACTGGTGGCAGTAGGCGGAGAAGATACCTTAGGCGTAGCTTATAAGTTATATCAAGAAGGACTGCCCATCGTAGGCATCCCTAAAACCATTGACAACGACCTCTCAGCAACCGATTACACCTTTGGATTTGACACGGCGGTAAATATTGCTACCGAATGTATTGACCGGCTCCATACCACTGCAGAGAGTCATCATCGGATTATTGTTGTAGAAGTAATGGGCCGACATGCTGGCTGGATTGCTACAGAGGCGGGAATTGCCGGAGGAGCGGATGTAATTCTTATTCCCGAGGTCCCCATTGACATAGAAGAGGTCTGTGGTCTAATAAAGAAGAGACATCAGCGGGGTAAAACCTTCAGTATTGTGGTAGTGGCAGAGGGAGCACGGTTTAAAGAAGGGCAGGTCGTTACCCAGGAGGAGAAGTTAGACGAATTTGGGCATGTGCGTTTAGGGGGAATAGGTGAGGCGTTAGGAGAAATTATTGAGAAAAAAACCGGTTTTGAAACCAGAGTGGTTGTTTTAGGACACCTCCAGAGAGGGGGGACTCCCACTGCCTTTGACCGGGTTTTAGGAACTCGCTTCGGGATAAAGGCGGTGGAGCTTATTCTGCAAAAAGAATTTGGGAAAATGGTCAGTCTCCAGGGAAATAAGATAGTAAGTGTTCCTCTGGAGAGGGCGGTGGAGAAGTTAAAGACCGTAGATATGGAACTCTATGAAATCGCTAAGACCTTCTTTGGTTAGAAAGAGATGAAAAGCGAAAGCGAAAAAATATCTTTCTGGATCAGGGAATCCATTACTATAAAGAAGAAACTCCTTGAGAAAGAAATTGATAATATTCTTGCGGTAGGGAAATTATTGATTCAATCTCTTAAAAGAGGGGGCAAAATTATTTTTTTTGGCAATGGAGGAAGTGCTGCGGATGCCCAACATCTGGCGGCGGAATTGGTGGGTAGGTTTAGAAGGGAAAGGAGAGCGCTCTCTGCCATTGCACTTACCACCAACACCTCTGTAATTACTGCCATAGCGAACGATTA
>JAMWCG010000203.1 GCA_023818555.1 Candidatus Omnitrophota bacterium | reverse complement strand
GAACTTCCTCTACTGGCTGGATTTTATTTAAATGTTTAACCTCCAAAGGCGCACTTCGAAACAAAACGATCTTCCCTGTTTTTTGTGCAAAAGTTCTCTTCAGATCATAAATGCAGGTATAAGTTTTACCTGGAGTAATTTTAGTAAAGGTAAGTTTTAACCAGCGATTATCAACTGCTTCTCCATCTTTTCCTAAAATTAGAGTCTGCTTATATGATTCATCATCACTTTCTAAGGTGATTTCATCATCCTGATATACTGGGTCTATTTCCTCCAAATCAATTAGAAGCGTATAGGTCCAGCTAACATTAATTTTATTGCCCCCTTTTCCTCTTTTTACTTTATGGCCCGCCTTCATTGAAAACCCTTCTATTTACAATTGATCTCCGTTAATATTAACAACCATAAACTTCTTTGAGTTTATTTCGGGTAGTTTCGTCTATCTCTCCTGAAGGTTCCAATTTATTCTGTTTTTGGAATAATCTCAAAGCTTCTTTTGATTTTTCGTCCCACTTACCTGTCACCTCTACATCAAAGCCTAAGTTAACTAACCTGGCTTGAATACCCGTTATCTCGGTTATAGGATCAAGGTGGCCTAAATCAAGATTAAACTCTTCTCCTGTCCTTATTAAAATTAATTTTCCTTTTCGGGCTCCGGGGGGAATGGAAATGGAAACTTTGCCCTCTCCGTCACTCTTAGCACTGGTAAATACACCATCTATCTCTAGTTCATATTCCTCATTCCGGCGAGGCTCGCCCTCTAAGCACAGAATCAGTTCCAGTTTTTCTGGAACGCCTTTTCTCCGGAAACGATGTTTTTGCCCTGTTGCTACTGCTTCTTCTTTTTCTTCCTTATCCGGAATATAAACTACGTCCCCTGGAAAAAGAATATTAGGGTCTTTACGAAGCTCTTTTAGCTGAGAATTCTGGGGATGATTCCAAATCTTTTCCCAAAAAAGGCCAAATTTATTGGCGATACTTGATAAACAATCACCTTGTTTGACGATATATTCAGTCATTCTAAATTAATGGGTAGTTTTGGAAACCCTGTTTTTTATTTTTAAGATCCTCAAACTACCAATTTAAAAATTCTCTCCAGATATAGCGCTCTTTTACCTTAGTCTTTTCCAGCCAGGAGAAAAAAGCAACCGGGCTCGATGCCCCCTCACCCTTCCCTCTCCCCCGGGGGAGAGGGAAGAAAAAGAGGATAATTTTTTACACTAACAAAATTTAAATAATATTAATTTGTGCTTTTTTAACTTCTAAAGCACCAAGGTCAGAAATGGCCGTAATTCCGCGCCAAACTTGATAAAACACTTTCTCTTCGGGAATCAGGCAGAGGGTATCTAAGTTCATTACAACTTCTTCGGAAACTGTGGGAGCGTTTCTATCTAAGCCCTGAGATTTAGTTAATGTTACTTTTATTTTAATCCCGGAAAGTTTGAACTCGAGTTTCCCCTCCGGGCTCAAATTTAAAAGAATTACTTCTTCGTCTCCTCGCAAATAACCTTTTACCTGCAGATCAGGATGAGCGGCATTAAAGAATTCATAACGGAAATCAAGGGGAAGGTCTGGGCATCTTTCTTTTTGCCATTTTTCATCGTAAGTTCCCAGATATTTAAACCTGGGCATCCAAGTTTTGCCATAAAACCCAAAGCCCACTGGCTTAGGGTGATCATCCCAGTTTTTTATCAAATGCTCAGGATCCTCCAAATTTGGTAACGGTGCATTATTAATGCTCTTAGATGATTTTTTATCAAAATAACCTCTCCCTAAGGGATTCTCTATGCAGCGCCCGCCAGTTAAAGGATCCATACCGCCGAAAGATCTCTCATATATAAGCTCCATAGAATTAAAAGGAACCGGTGGGGAAATAGAAGGAGGGAGTAAATCGCTGGTAAAGTCCCAATGCCGATCACCAGAAACGCGCATCGTTTTTTTAAAGTTCCCCACTTGTAAAGTTACATCTACAAAAGGAACAAAACGTCCTCCAGGTGCATAGGCCTTACCCACTAAGACGATATCAGCTTTCGGTTTAAAAGGAACTGCATCTGCTTCAAATTTTACGCTCCCTCCTTTTGCCGAGTCATAAAATTCATCGCCAAAAAATATGGGGATTTGCTTGTGCGCAATTTCGGATGTACCCTTAGTGGGTATGTTAAAAGTCCCTTTTACAATTACAGAAAGGATGGGCTTCCCCTCCGGACTCCGGAAAGGAATGGCTTCGACCATAAAAGGTGTGTAATTTTCAATCTCCATCCAGGTTTACATCTCCGAAATTTATTGTATTTTTCCCCTCACCCTATCCCTCTCCCCCTCGAGCCTGTGTGGCAATTAATAAATGGCTGGATATGGGCGAGAGGGCATTCATTCGGAATCATGAGGCAGTGGTTCTTACATGGAACAAGGCGGGCTTATAATCATAATAATTTCGCCCATGTTAAA
>JAMWCG010000009.1 GCA_023818555.1 Candidatus Omnitrophota bacterium | reverse complement strand
TGCTTCATATTTTTCTGGTATCCGCTCTAAAGTTCTATAAGCTACAGCCAATACCCGCATTGCCTGATTGCTCAGGTTACTGTTTTCTTTTAAAATTCTTTCTCGGTCTTGAGAAGTCAGGGTTCTAACCCAACCATTTTCTTCAATTTTTGTGCAATCATTTAATAAAATCTCCGGAGCACCTTTTACAAAAGCAATAAGTTTATGCTTATCTTTACGCACAATGGTCATTTTTTTGCGTTGGGAATCAAAAGGAATCTCCTCCACAAAAGAAAAATCCTCTTCTAACTTTTCTTTCCAGAGCCCTATCTTTCCTGCCGCTGTTAAAATTGAGGCCTCTGTAGGGTCACCCAAAATTTTATAGCCTTCATTATTTTTTACTAACTGCGCACTGTTACAGAGAATACCGCATTCAAGGATTTTAACTAAATCCGGATAACTCCGGGCATTAATTGGCTTCTCCCCGAGCAAAAACTCACCCACTGGTGCATATCCTACCCCTGTCACCTTAAATAAATTACCCCCCGCAAAAATTGCCTGCACGGTCATCTCATTTCTCGTTAAAGTTCCCGTCTTATCTGAACAGATTACTGTGGCACAACCCAAGGTCTCCACTGAAGGAAGCTTTCTAATTAAAACATGACGCTTTACCATCCTCTGCACACCCAAGGCCAAAGCAATGGTTACCACAGCAGGTAAGCCCTCGGGAATAGCCGCCACTGCCAGACTTACCGCAGTTAAAAATACATCTATAAGTTTACCACCCCGTAACCACTCTAATAAAAATACTAAGCCCACCAATGCAAAACAAAGATAGACAATCCATTTGCCAAACCGCTCCAATTTTTTCTGCAGAGGTGTGATTTCTTGATGTATCTCCTGAATCATACCCGCAATCTTGCCTAATTCGGTGCGCATCCCAGTTTCGCAAACTATCGCCTTAGCTTTACCCGAGGAAACAGATGTGCCCATATAGACCATATTTGCCCGTTCAGCCAAAGGAATTTCCTTCTCTCTCAAGACTAAATTTGTCTTTACTACTGGAGTGGATTCTCCGGTAAGGGAAGCTTCCTGAACAGAAAAATTAGAACTAAGCCAGACAATTCGGCTGTCTGCCGGGATATTATCCCCTGCCTCTAACTCAAGCAAATCTCCAGGGACTAATTCCTGGGAAGCAACAATGCTATGTTGACCATCGCGTATGATTTTTGAATTCGGTGAAGATAATTTTTTCAGAGCGGCTAAAGATTTCTCGGCGCGGTATTCCTGGATAAAACCTAAAATAGCATTTAAGACAATAATAGCGATTATCGCTATAGCATCAATCCACTCCCTTAAAAAACCTGAAACCAATGCCGCACCAATTAAGACCCAGACGATAAAATCCTGAAATTGCTCCAAGAAGATAATTAGAGGAGAACGCCCCTTTTGCTCCTTTAGTTGGTTTGGTCCGTATTTATCTAACCTTTTTTTGGCTTCTGATGCAGATAGTCCCTGTTTTAAGTCGGTCTTTAAAATCTTAGCTATTTCCTGAAAGTCTAACTGCCAGTAGTTCTTCATTTCTGCAGTTTAAGTTGTTTTTCTTTTACTAAAAAATAAAGGGTGGGAACAAAGAGGAAGTTGGTAAGGGTCACCACTGTCAATCCTCCAAATACAGGCGTAGCCATCGGCCTCATTATCTCTGAACCCGCACCTTTAGCCAGCATAAGCGGAACAAGGGCAACAATTGTGGTAGTGGTGCTCATTGTTGAGGCCCTTACTCTGGTGAGTGCGCCTTTAACAATTAACTCTAAAAGTTCTTGGCGAGTAGTAATCTTTCTTTCCTTAAGTAACAAATCAAAATAACTCACTAAGATGACCGCATTATCTGTAGCCACCCCGAAAAGTAAAATAAAACCTACCCAGACCGCAGTGGAGAAGTTATAACCAAAAAGAAAAAGATAGGCTACTCCTGCCATTAGAGAAATTGGTAAACCCATGGCGGTAATCCCTAAAGAGATAAAGGATTTAAAGTTTAGATATAAAAGAAGCATAATCACCAAAAGTGATACGGGTACAACTAAAAGTAATCTTTTTCTTGCCTCCATCTCCGCTTCATATTGGCCTGACCACTGGATAAAATATCCCTGGGGTAGTATTCATTCACCAGATTTAATATTTTGGGCTACTACTTTTTTGGCTAAATTCACATAGTCAACTAAACCAATAATCTTGGGATTAACATTGATGAATACTCTGGCATAAGGTAAGGTATTCTCAGTAGCAATCATCTGGGGACCCGGGATTTTTCTTAGTTTTGCCAGTTGGGCTAAGGGCACCTGCGCCCCGCTTGCCGTGGGGATAAAGATTCTTTCTAATGCTTCCGGGCTATCCCTGAGTTCTCTGAGGTATCTTATCCTTACCGGATAGCGTTCTCTCCCTTCCACGGTAGTGGTAAGACTTATTCCCCCAATCGCGGACATAATTATATCCTGGACATCAGAGATTTTTACTCCGTAACGCGCGATTTTCTCACGGTCAATTTCAATTTCAAAATAGGGACGATTCCCAAATCTTTCTGCAAAAGCATTAGTGGTCCCTTTGACTTCCTTAACCATAATCTTTTCTAATTGAATGGCCAATTCTTCAATCTTCTTTAAATCGGGACCTAAAACTTTTATTCCTACAGGTGTCTGGATACCGGTAGCCAGCATATCAATACGGTTACGGATGGGCTGGGTCATAATCGGTGCAACACCGGGTATTTTGGTTTTTTCAATAATTTCCGCAATAAGTTTTTCCCGGGTCATGCCTTTACGCCAGTATTTTTCGGGCTTAAGACGAATTATGGTCTCTAACATAATTACGGGTGCGGGGTCAGTAGCCGAAGCAGCTTTACCCAATTTACCCACCACACTATCTACTTCCTGGGGAAATTCGTTTTTGATAATCATGTCCTGTTTTTTCATTACCTCCATCACTTGCGTAAGTGAGGCCCCAGGAAGAAGTACAGGCATATATAATAGGTCGCCTTCATTTAAAGGAGGCATAAATTCTTGTTTTATATGTGGGGCAGAGATTAAACCAGTAACAATAATCAGCAAGGTAACCAGAATGGTTACCAATCTATGCTTAAGGCTAAAGCGCAGTGCTGGTTCATATATTTTTAATAAATTCCGTGTGGTAAAATTTTTATCCGCAAGTTTAAGTCTTCCACGCAGGAGATAATAGGCTAAGGAGGGCATAAGACAAATAGAGATAATTGAAGCGCCAATTAAAGAAAATGTCTGACTGAAAGCCAAGGGTCTAAATAGCTTACCTGCTTCCCCCGTTAAAGCAAAGACAGGAAAAAAACCGACAATGGTCGTGGAAAGTGCGGTAAATAAGGAAGGACCTACTTCCTGAGCTGCCTGAATACAGGTTTCTAATCTCACCAAGGGAGATAATTTGCCCCCCAATTCTTCCTGTTTCTCGGCAAGATGACGATATATATTTTCTACCAGCACCCCACCCACATCGTCCATAATCCCGATGGCAATAGCAATTCCACCTAAGGTCATCACATTTACATCAATACCTGTATAATACATAATCAAGAAAGCAAACAGTATGGCTAAAGGTAGAACAAGTGAGATAACAAGACTTCCCCAGAAATGAAGAAGGAATACACCGATGACAAAAATTACGGTAATAATTTCTTCAATCAATGCCTCTTTTAAGGTGTCTATAGTCCTGTGGATCAATTTTGTCCGGTCATAAAAGTCAACGATTCTTACTCCGGGTGGTAGTCCCGGTTCAATCTCTTTTATCTTCCTTTTTATCTCGTGGATTACTCTCAAGGGATTCTCGCCATAACGCATCAAAACCACTGCCCCCACTGCTTCTTTCCCTTCCTTATCCAAAGCGCCAATACGAAATTCTCCGCCTAAGGTTACCTGAGCAATATTCTTTATGTATACCGGTGTTCCGTTATATGCACCCACAACAATATTCTCAATATCTTCAACTTTTTTGATAAAACCTACTCCGCGAATAAGAAATTCTATCCCCGCACCTGCCTCTTCAAAGACTTTTGCTCCCACATCAATATTTGAGCGTCTAACTGCCTCCATAACTTCATGGAGAGAAATGTTATAGGAAAGAAGTTTATTGGGATCTACATCAATCTGATACTCCTTCACAAAGCCACCCACACTGGCAACTTCGCTTACACCATAAACCGCATTTAATTGAAGCCGGACATACCAATCCTGGAGGGAACGCAACTCGGCTAAATTATACTTTGACAAAACCAGTTCTTTACCATCAATTGGGCAAATGCCGGGTTTCTCATACGCTTTATCCGGATGCTCAGGACAATAGAAACCGTTCTCTACCGTATACCAGAATACCTGTCCTAAAGCCGTGGCATCTGGGCCTAAACTAAACATCACATCTGGGGGAACTACCTGCTGTGCCAAAGGTAATCTCTCTAAGACTCTTGTCCTTGCCCAGTAATAATCCGTGCCTTCTTTAAAGATGATATAGATAAAGCCCATACCAAATCCCGATAGAGAACGAATGACTTTCACGCGTGGTATACCTAAGAGTCGCGTAGTGGCGGGATAGATAACCTGGTCTTCAATATCTTTGGGACTTCTTCCCATCCATTCTGCATAGACGATAACCTGAAGTTCTCCAATATCAGGAATAGCATCAATGGGTGTCTTTTGCATGGAGACATATCCCCAGAAAGTGATAAGCATAAAAAAACTGAATACCAAAAATTTATTTCTTAAACACCATTCAATAAGTTTGTTAACCATTCTTTTCTCTTCCCTTAATGTCTATGTGCAGCGGGAGTCTTTTCTTTTTCTTCGCCCGTGGCTAAAGCACCACCGTATACTGCTTCGGCAGGTCCAGCAATTTGACTTTGGGAATCAATCAAGAAATTGGCTTGGGTAACTACATATTCCCCTTCACTTAGCCCCTTTATTACCGGATAAAATCTCTCTCTTTTCCCTTCCACCCAGAAAACTGCTTCAGGACCTACTTCCACTTCCCTTCCCTGAAATTTTCCTTCACCCAAGTCTACCCAGACCACTTTTCTTAAACCGGTATCTAAAACTGCATCCCGGGGGATGGCTAAAACCTCTTTTCCCCCTAAATCTGCAAGAATGCGCACATCCACATACATCTCGGGCTTTAATTTTAATTCCGGATTATCCAATTCTGCCCTTATTCTTACCGAACGGGTCAGGGGATTAAGCACCGGGTCAATTGCCCGAATACGCCCCCTGAATTCTTCTCCAGGGAAAGCAACGGAAGTAACTATTACCTCCTGACCTAACTTAACCCAGGAAAGTTCATATTCATAAATCTCCGCATAGACCCAAACAGTTTCCTCTGGTAAGATTAAATTAGTTTGCACTTTACGGGTCTTTTCCAATTCTTCAATCTGAGCCTCACTCATCCCTAAGTGGCGAAGGTGAAATTTTGCCTTTCTAACCAACTCCTCAGCACTCTCTTTTGCCTCGGGTAAATTACTCCCTATCGTTTTATCTCTTGTCTCTAAGGCAGTAATAAACTCCTCCTGGGTAATGGCTAATTCCGGGTCATAGGCAATTTTACCTACGGTTCTTATCTCTTTAAATAAAGGGAGCCTTCTTACCATTTCAGTCTTAACTCTGGCTAATTCTATTTCGCGAGGAGTCAATTTTACCTCCGGGCCCTTCCCCTCTTCAATCTCTTCTTCCGCATACACGGGAATATAGTCCATACCCATACTGTCTTTCATCGGCACAGCTGAGGTAATCTCAGGATTCATAGGATTACGATAATAAAGAATTTTTCTCTTCCCCTCGGTTTTCGCTAATGGCACAACCCCAGCCTTTTCCTCATAAACAGGTATCAGATTCATTCCGCAAATAGGACAATTGCCCGGTTTATCCTGCTTTATCTGGGGATGCATTCCACAGGTCCAGTATTTAACCTTAGCTTTTTCTGGAGAACTAATGGCTGATGATTTTGATTTTTTAGTGAGCGATGAACTTATAAATAAACCTAATCCTACCACCAGAATAATGGTTACTAAAAATATAATTTTCTTCTTATCCATCTTTATCCTCCGTTATTTCGCTAACTCTATCCCTACCGCTCTTTCCAAATCCGCCAAGGCAATTTCATAGTCTGCCAGGGTACGGTAATAGTCTAATTTGAAATCAAGAAGCATCCTCTGGCTATCCAAGAGATTCAGAAAATCAATCTTATCCGCTTCGTAGGCAATGCGTGAGGATTTTAAGGTCTGCTCGGCTTGAGGAATAAAAGTAGTTTTATAAAGCTCCACGAGGCGCCGGGCAGAATCCAATTTCACATAGGCATCTTTGACCTCAAATAAGACCATATTCTCCATCTGTTTATATTCATATTTAGCCATCTCTAACTCTGCCTTCATCTGACGCACCTGATTATTCTCTTTCTCCCAGAACCATAAGGGAACGGATATTCCCAACATGGCATCCCAACTATTAAAGCGGTCATTCTCCTCTCTGCGTTCATATCTAACCATAAAATCCGGAAGATACTCCTGTTTGGCTAAAGATAAACTACTTTTAGCCTTTTCTAACCAAAGGCGATAGGCTTTGAGTTCTGGACGATTCTCTAAGCAAAAATGATATAGCTCATCCAGATTGTATTTAATTCCAAGAGGCTTTTCTTCTACACTAATCTCCAGTCCTTCTCTGGGGTCGCGATTAATTAAAACATTCATTTTTGCTACTGCAGTCTGTTTTCTCTGTTCTAAGGTAATCAGTTCATTGGCGAGTTTAGAAAGCTCCACTTGCGCCTTTAAGACATCCTGTTGCATAGCCCTCCCTACCGAATACTTTCGCTCACTAATTTTAGCAAATTGTTCCAATAAAAATTTATTTTCCTTATTTATCTGGATAGATTTCTGAATAAAGAATAACTCCTGAAATGCGGATTTTACTTCTTGAATAATTTCGCGCTCTTTCTCTTTATAAATCTGTTCTTGAGCATTAGCCTCCCGAGCAGCGATTCTGGCTTTGGTAAAGAGTTTAGAAGGAAAGGGAATCATCTGCTGGATACTATACATCTCCATAGTTGATTTTTCTAAGTCTTTACTTCCGCGAGGAATATTTTCATATTCCAAGCCTAACCATGGGTCATCCAAAGCACGGGCCTGAGAAATCTCGGCTCTCTTTGCCTGCCACAAATTCTTTGCTGCCTTTAACCGGGGATTGTTCTCTAAGGCTAATTTAATCAATTCTTCCAGAGTAAAGATATCCTTTCCCTGAGCAAATGAGTAGGAAATAGCGAGTAATAAGTAGCAAGTAGTTAGAATTATCTGTCCTAATCCGTATTTTTTATCTGTGTTCATCTACATTTAAACTACTCTTCTGAATCTGGAAATCAGTTCTATAATCTCATTAATCTTAGCCTGTTTCTCCCTTTCCGATTTACCCTTCAAAGCATGCACCACACAACCGTCAATATGCTTCTTAAAAATCTGGTTCTCCACGCGGTACAAGGCTCCGATAATTGAATGTATCTGGGTAATAATATCTACGCAGTAACGTTTTTTTTCAATCATCCTCTGAACTCCCCGGATCTGACCTTCAATCTTTTTTAAGAAAACTAATTGTTCTTCGTGAGTGGTTAGTAATTTTGATTTTTGCATTTTAATTTTTGATATATGATACCATACCCCCCTAACCTATGTCAAGGAAAAAAATATCAGCAGAAAAAATATTTTTTCGGTGGAAAGGATTTATTTTAAACTATCAATCTTGCCGGCTAGCCGCAAGCATTCTCTGCACCGCTAGCCTTGCCTTTTCTATAATCTCGTCTTTAAGAACGACTGTATACTTTAGCTCTTCTAAAGCCCAGAGAACTTTTTCTAAGGTTATTTTCTTCATATTTGGACATATAGCTTTCTCACTGGCTGGATAGAATAATTTATCAGGGTTTTCTTTGCGCAGTCTATAAATGATGCCTGTTTCTGTAGCCACAATAAATTCTTTTGCCCCGGAAATTTTGGCATATCTACACATCCCTTCGGTAGAGAGAACTTTATCTGCTAATTCTATAACCTCCGGCCTACATTCTGGATGCACGATGACCTCTGCTTTAGAATGCAGTTTCTTACTTTCTATTATATCTTTGGCTTGGATCTTTATATGGGTCGGGCAATATCCCTGCCAATAAATAAAATCTCTTTTAGTCTGAGTAGAGACATAATGCGCAAGATATTTATCAGGCACAAATATTATTTGTTCTATTTCTTTCAGTGGTCCGTTTATCATCTTAATTGCATTTGCGGAAGTGCAACAGTAATCGCACTCTGCTTTAACCTCAGCAGGGGTATTGACATAACACAATACTTTTGCTTGAGGATATTTTTTCTTCAATTCCTGTAACTCTTTTGCGGTAATCATATCTGCCATTGGACAGCCAGCCTCTCTGTCCGGAATAAGCACAGTTTTTTGTGGAGAAAGAATCTTTGCCGTCTCTGCCATAAAGTATACTCCGCAAAAGACAATTACCTTTGCATCTATTTGGGAAGCCTCTAAACTTAGTCCTAAAGAATCACCTCTAAAATCTGCAATATCTTGGATTTCGGGAAGTTGATAATTATGGGCTAAGATGACAGCATCTCTCTCTTTTTTTAATTGCCTAATTTGCTGAACTAATTTTTCTACCATATAATCTCCTCAATTACTCCCCCGCCTAAAACAATGTCATCGGAATAGAAAACCACGGATTGTCCGGGACTAATTCCCCATTTTTTTTCTTTAAAAATCACCCTTAATTTATCTTTCTCTTGAGATAAAAAACAAACTGTTTCTTTATGTTGATAACGAATTTTGGCATATGCTTTCTTAGGTAGTTTATCTACCAAGAGGTTAATCTCTTTTGCCACTAAACCTTGAGCAAAAAGTTCTTCTTTTTTCCCAACAGTTATACGATTAAGTTTTGGGTCTATACCCACAACATATAAGGCTTCCGAGAAACTAATCCCCAATCTTTCTCTCTGCCCAATGGTATAAAAGAATATACCTCTATGTTTACCCAAAATATTCCCTTTTTTATCTACAATGTCTCCGGATGGAAAATTAGTAATTCTTTGACTTAAGAAGTGGCGATAATCATCTTGAATGAAACATATATCCTGACTCTGAGGTTTACCAGCCACAGGTAAACCTATTTTGTGCGCTATTTCTCGCACCTTTTCTTTTGTAAATTCAGCCAATGGGAAAAGGATGAAGTTAAGTTCTTCTTTCTTTATCGGATAAAGAAAATAAGATTGGTCTTTTACTCTATCTTTTGCTTTTTTTAAAAGGAAATTGCCATTATTTCTCTCTATCTTTGCATAATGACCTGTGGCTAAGAAATCAAACCCCATGGCATGTGCTTTCTCTAAGAGAAGCCCAAATTTTAAGAACTTATTACAATCTATACAAGGGTTAGGGGTTCTTCCTCTTAAATATTCTAAAATAAATTTAGAGATTACCTTCTCTTCCAAATCTTTTGAAAAATCCATTACATAATGAGGAATTTCTAACTGTTGACATACTCTCTTGGCATCCTCTATGGCTTGAGGACCACAACAGCGCACTCTTTCCCTCCGTCTCTCTGCGCAAACATGGGATTGTTCATAGGTTTTAACTCCCAAGCACATTGTAAGACCAACTACTTCATAATTATTCTCTTTAAGTAAGAAACTGGCTACCGATGAATCCACTCCTCCACTCATGGCTACTAATACTTTCTTAGACACTTCTTACCCTCTAATTATAAAAATGCCTCTCTTCTACATAAAAAGAGAGGCGTGGTCTGGGAGAAATTGAATTTTGTTTCTATAGAGCTACCTCTTCCTTTATCCTGGATGTCTCTTTTGTTATTTCGCTGGTAATAAGCTTCATTGCCTCAGAAGCTGCTTTTTTCCCAGAAAGGAGCATTCCGCCAAAAGTCGGCCCCATACGAGCAATTCCGTAAGCAGTAGAAACTGCCATCCCCGTAACAATCAAACCGGGATGGATTTGACCGGTGTGTTCCACTACTAAATCTTCCGAAGTATTTACATCCATAGGACCAAAATCTGCTAACTTTAAGATATTTCTTTTCTCTAAACTTTTGCATACAGAAGCCTCATGTCCAGTAGCATCAATAACAATCTTTGCTTCCAAAGAAATGGGGTCTACACAAGTAATCTGTCGGGGTAAAGCAGAAACCGGTGTCCAATTAACCACTACCCCTTCTACTCTTTTGTTCCGATAGACCACATCATCAAACTTTGTCATATTTAGAATCTTAACCCCGGCATCACAGGTTGCCGAGATAAGTTTTGCACAGGCATTCGGGCCATCTGCAACAAATAGACCTTCCTCTACCTCTTTATAGGGAATTTTTAATTCCTCTAAAATCTTTTCTCCCGGTGCTCTAAAAGTCAATGTATTCATAAGATATCCACCAATCCAGAAACCTCCTCCTATGTAGTTATTGCTTTCTACAATTAAGGTTTTAAATCCTGCTTCGGCTAAATCTTTCGCAGCCATAAGTCCACTTGGTCCACCTCCTACAACAATTACATCCGAAACAAGATAATCCTGAAACCATCTACTGAATTCCCACACAATTGCTTTACTTATCGCTGCTTCACTAACTCTTTGAAACATATCTCCCACCTCCTTTTAATTAACATTAATTCTCTGCTCTATTTAAATTTCTCTTTATTGATTTTTATATATTACCACACCCATTACATCATGTCAATAATTTTTATGTGAAGCATTCTTAATAGCCTATTTACGATAAACGCGATAATATTTTTATAAGCAACCTGAAAAGAAATTTGATGGAAAAAGATTGCTAAAATAAGGTAAAATAGGTATCTGTTTATCATCTGAATTTAGAAAAACAATGACTCTCATATCCTTTTTTTGGCAGAGAAATAAATTTAAAATTTTCCTCTTCTTGATTTTTCTCTTCCATGCCATAAACAATTTTATAATTATCTCCCGAGACGAGGTTCCTTTTATTTACGATGAGTTGAATTACTTTCAAAATTCCTTAATGACTTATCAAGCTTTTAGTGAACCTAATCTTAAATTCAAAGAAAGAATCAATTTAATTTTCCCTCCCCAACAAATTTATCCTTTTCTAAGGCACTGGACTGCTTTACCGTTCTTTCTTCTCCTTGGCTCTTCTCCCCAGGTAGCTATTTTTTCCAATCTCTTTTATCTCTTTATCTTAATTTTCTCTCTCTATGGCATAGGCAAAATCTTAGATAGCGAACTTACTGGCTTAGTAGCCAGTTTTTTAGTCAGTTTTTATCCGGGGATTTTTGGATTTTCAAGAGTCTATATGTTAGATTTTCCGATTACTGCTTTAGTTACTCTTTCCATATTTCTTATGCTCAAATCTAATTATTTCCAGAATAAAAAATGTAATTTTCTTTTAGGCTTAAGTATAGCCATTGGGCTTTTACATAAACAGACTTTTCTAATCCATTTCTTTGGACCTTTCCTCATTTATTTTCTGCAATCTATTTTTAGGTTTAAAAGAATAAATCTCTGGCAGATTGTCTTCATCCTAACTATTCCTCTAATTATTATTCTCCCCTGGTATTTAACTAATTATTCCGGACAATTATCTTTTCTTAACGCAGGGAGAGGAATTAACCTATCTAATTTATATACTTTTACCATCTTAAACCCCATCCAATTTCAACTTTATCCTTTAATTACTATAATTTTCTATTTCTGTCTTTTTCTCTATTTTCTCAAACCCCATTATCGGGCAATTATGCTTGCTTGGCTATCTTTTCCGGTTTTATTCTATTTATTTTTTACCTTTGAAGATTTCCCTCGTCATACTTTACCAGTTCTACCCGCTACCGGCATAGTCATTACTTATGTTTTAAATCACCTTTCCGAATATCTAAATATAAATAAAGATAAATTCAAGAAAACACAGCCAGTTATCATCGTTATACTTTATATTTTCTGCACGCTCCAGTTTTTCTTAGCGAATTATAAAAAATCAAAAGATAAATTTGACACCCTTGATTTTGATTTCAGAGTGCACCGCATAGGAATACTCTATCCCCGGAGATTTGATTATTCTGAAAGCATAGAAGAAATAGTAAACTTAATTTCACAGGAAAAGAAAACTCTCATTCTTGGTCTGGATATCCCTACAGAATTTAACGAGTTTATCCGGTTTGAGATTACTAAAAGAAACTTAAAGAAAATTATTCTCAAAAATTTACTTTTTTCATTCGCTTGGCAGAAAGATGGGGAAGGAAAAGCAAATGTATTTTTTAAATCCCAAGAATTTGATTACCTGCTTATTCCTGAGCCAATAGAAAAATACGCTGATACTCTTTTATGCTATGAACAATTGCGCACAGCAAAATTCAACCATCAATTAAGTTTCTTCTATGCCTTATTTTTAAAAGGAAAAGATAGAAAAATTTCTTTTAAAGAAGCAAGAGATTTATTTTTTCAACTTGCAAAAGATGTGGAAAAATATAAAGATGATTTTAAACTCATCAGAAAAATTATTTTACCCCGACATATTTTTCGCTCACCTTATCCCCGATTTTATTATCTCTATAGACGAATAAATCCCTGAATTTTAATTTTATTAACATTAAAAAATAAAAGAGAGAGTTTTTAAAGAG
>JAMWCG010000202.1 GCA_023818555.1 Candidatus Omnitrophota bacterium | reverse complement strand
ATTTTGTAGAGATAAAGCCTGGTGACTATGTAGTCCATATAGTCTATGGGATTGGGATATATGAAGGGATAAAGAAAGTGCGCAGAGAAAAAAATGTATTCCAAGATTGTCTGGTGATAAGATATAAAGAGGGAGCAAAACTTTATGTCCCTTACGAGGACATGCACCTGGTTCAAAAATATATCGGTTTTGAAGGGAAACCTCCCCGTATATATAGACTGGGGTCTCAGGAATGGCAAAAGGTAAAAGAAAATTCACGCAAAGGAATCTGGGCAAAGGCAGAAGAATTGCTGGAGATTCAAGCGAGACGGAAAATCCTTACTGGTTTTTCTTTTTCCCCTGATACATCCTGGCAGGTAGAGCTGGAAAAGAGTTTTCCTTATCCGGAGACAACCGACCAGATAAAAGCAACCCAGGAGATAAAAAGAGATATGGAATCAGCTTATCCGATGGATAGACTTATCTGCGGAGATGTAGGTTATGGTAAAACCGAGGTGGCGCTCCGTGCCGCATTTAAAGCGGTTATGGACAATAAGCAGGTGGCTATTCTTGTTCCCACAACTATCTTGGCAGAACAGCATTATCATACTTTTAAAAATCGTATGCAGAATTTTCCTGTGAATATAGAAATGCTCAGCCGATTCAGGAGTGAAGAACAGCAAAAAGAGATTGTCACGGGGATAAAAAACGGCAGCGTAGACATTGTGATTGGAACTCACAGACTTCTTTCCCCGGATATAAGATTCAAAGACCTGGGCTTGGTAATCATTGATGAAGAACAGCGCTTTGGTGTAGAGCATAAAGAAAAATTGAAAAAATTGAGACTGCTGGTGGATGTGCTTACTCTTACCGCCACGCCCATTCCTCGCACACTTTATATGGCACTTATGGGAGCAAAGGATATGTCTGTAATTAATACCCCTCCCCGAGAGCGTCTTCCCGTGGAAACCAGGGTATGCGAATATGCTGAAGGAATTATTCGTCGGGCTATACTCTTTGAATTAAAAAGAAAGGGGCAGGTATTTTTTGTGCATAACCGGGTAAAGGGTATAGAAAAAATCGCCCAGCAGCTCAAACAGGTTGTTCCTGAGGCAAGATTGGGAGTGGCTCATGGGAAACTCCCCGAACGGCTTCTGGAAAAAGTAATGTTAGATTTTATAGAAAAAAAATTTGATGTCTTGGTTTGCACCACAATTATTGAATCAGGAATAGATATTCCCAATGTCAATACGATTTTTATAAACCATGCCGAATCTTTTGGTTTAGCTGACCTTTACCAGTTAAAGGGAAGGGTAGGGAGATTTAAGGTAAAGGCATTTGCCTATTTTTTAATTCCCCGCGGGATAGTCCTTGAGGCTGAAGCTAAGAAAAGGCTCCTGGCGATTGAAAGGCATACGGAATTGGGGGCGGGGTTTAAGATTGCGATGGAAGACCTGCAGATACGGGGAGCAGGTAATATTTTAGGTACAGAACAGCACGGTTATATCTATCAAATTGGTTTTGACCTCTACTGTCGCCTCTTAAGAGAGGCAATAAATCGTCTCCGCGCATATCATGAAGAATATATAAATAAATCTTTTAAAAAACAACGCATTTTAGTTCAACAGTTGTCTTGAGATGAAGAGAAGTTTAACTATTGCTTTTTTCCTGAGTGTTATCTTTTCTTCCGGTTATGCGGAAGAGAATAAGCTCTTTTCTCAGCGTATCATCGCAGTGGTGAATGAAGAATTGATTACTCAGACTGAATTAGAACAGAAAAAATCCTTTCTCAAGTATCAGATAAAACAAACAGGGAAAGATAATTTTACAAAAGAAGAAGATAAGGAATTAGAAACCGCTCTCCTTCAACGGCTTATTGTGAATAAACTGGTCAGAGAAGAGGCAAAGAAAGAAAACATCACTGTAAGTGAAGAGGAGATAAGAGAAAGAATAGACAATGTAAAGAAAAGATTTCCCAATGAAGATGCCTTTAGAGCAAGCCTTAAAGAAGCAGGATTAAATATTGAAGATTTACATGAGGCTTTTGAATATGAATTAATTCTCCAGAAGTTATTTTTTGACAAATGGAGAAAAAAGATTATCGTTAGTCCACGGGAAATAGAAGAGTTTTACAAAATGCACCGAGAAGAATTTAGGGAACCGGAGCAGGTAAGACTACGGAACATCTTTGTTTATAAACAAGGACGGTCTGATGAAGAAATAACCCAGAGATTAGAAGAGATACTTAATGCCCTGAGAGAAAACATGCCTTTTGAAGAAGTAGCCAGAAAATATTCTGAGGGAGTCACCGCATATAAAGGAGGAATAATGGGAGAGATTAAACGAGGAGAACTCTCTCCACGCATAGAAAAGGAGATTTTTTCTCTCAAGCCTGGCGAATTATCGCAATGGATTGAGACTGAAAGTGGGTTCTATTTATTCAAATTAGACGAATATCTCCCGGGGAAGATATTGGAGTTTTCCG
>JAMWCG010000008.1 GCA_023818555.1 Candidatus Omnitrophota bacterium | reverse complement strand
GAAGTGGAAAACAAACTGAAGGAAAGACTGAGGATTTATGCTATAGTTCATATAGACCCCCTATAGGATAGATTCCCTCTCCATAATTTTTTAATTTATTTTTTTGTTCTACAATGATATAATCTATTCTCAAAAGGAATGGTGATGAGAAAAATATTTCGTCTTTTCAAATGGTTATATCCGGGGATGCGTATTAAACGCTGGATATTTTTATGCGCTATGGGGATATTCTGTGTAGGTATTGGTTCGGCTAAAGTTGTCTCTAAATACGACCATCTGAATATGTTTATCGGCGCTTTGCTCCTTTTGTTAGGAATAGTTTTGTTAACCTTAGGAATAAAGTATATGGTCAAATCATTCATCAGTATTTTACTGCCGGAAAGAAAAAAGGAATTAGTGGATATTCTCTATCAGAAGAGGCAATTACAGAAAGGTCCGCGTATTGCAGCGATTGGGGGAGGAACCGGTCTCTCTGTTCTCCTGCAGGGGATTAAGGAATATACTTCCAATATCACTGCGATTGTTACGGTAGCTGATGATGGAGGCAGTTCGGGGAGAATAAGGGAACAATTTGATCTATTGCCTCCCGGAGATATTAGAAACTGTCTGGTTGCCCTTGCCGATGCGGAACCCTTAATGCGCGAACTGTTTCAATTCCGTTTTGAAGATAACTCTGAATTGAGGGGCCATAATTTCGGTAACCTTTTTATCACTGCTCTTTCCAAAGTTACTGGAGATTTTGAAAAAGCCATAAAGGAATCAAGCAAAGTATTAGCCATACGCGGCCAAGTTGTCCCTTCTACTCTCCATAAGATAAAACTAATTGCTGAGCATACCGACGGGACAAAGACAATCGGTGAATCAAAAATTCCCAATCGAGGAATTCCCATTAGAAAACTCTATCTTAACCCTATGGAATGCAATCCTACAGAAGAAGCCCTGAAAGCGATCTATGAAGCAGAGGCAATAATCTTGGGACCGGGCAGCCTATATACCTCTGTTTTACCCAATCTACTTGTACGGGGGGTGACGGAGGCAATTTTGCGGGCGAAAGCGATAAAGATATATGTCTGTAATGTAATGACTCAGTCCGGAGAAACCGATAATTATTCCGCTTCGGACCATGTAAAAACAATCATTGAACATACCCATCCCCGGATAATTGACTATTGTATTGTAAACACCGCTCCGATACCTCTTTTACTTCAGGAAAAATATAAAGAAGAGAATGCTTATCCGGTAAGAAATGATTCTGCAAAAATCAGAGACTGGGGTTATAGAGTGATAGAGGAAGATGTGGTTAGTACTACCAATTTTGTCAGACATAGTCCTGATAAATTGGCAAGGTGTATTATGGATTTGTTGATTTCACTTAAGAAGGGGATTTAACGATGGAGAAGATGAACTTCCTGATGGCGGTGCATTGTCATCAACCAGTGGGGAATTTCGACCATATTTTTGAGATGGCATTCAATAACGCCTATCTTCCTTTTATAAAAGTTTTAGAGAAACATCCTGCGATAAAAATTTCTTTACATTACTCAGGCAGTCTCTTGGATTGGATAGAGAAGTATAAACCTGAATTTATTTTGCAGATAAAGAAATTGGTAGAGAAAAAACAGGTTGAGATTCTTTCTGCAGGATATTATGAGCCAATTTTAGTCCTTTTATCTGAGGAAGATAGAATAGGGCAGATAAAACTTTTAAACGATAAGATGATTTCGCTTTGGGGGACAAAACCACGGGGGGCTTGGCTTACAGAAAGAGTATGGGAACCAGATTTACCCCGGACCTTTAGCGAAGCAGAGATAGAATATACGATTGTTGATGATACCCATTTTGAGAAAGCAGGGAAAAAACGGGAAGAACTTTGGGGATACTATAATACAGAATATGCAAAGGCAGTGCTGAAGATTTTTCCTGGTGCAAAATTTCTTCGTTACGCTCTACCTTTCAAACTTCCTGAGGAATCTATAAGGTATTTGAGAGATGCTTATGAAAATGGTAGAAAAGCAATTACCTTTGCTGATGATGGAGAGAAATTTGGTCTCTGGCCAGGGACCCATAAGTGGGTATATGAGGAGAAATGGCTGGAAAATTTTTTCTCGGCTTTGGAGAAGAATGGAGATTGGCTTGAGATGATTAACTTTAGTGAATATATAGATAAAAATTCTCCGACAGAAATGATTTATTTACCCTGCGCAAGTTATGATGAAATGCTTGAGTGGTCAAATGGATATTTTAGAAACTTTTTAGCAAAATATCCGGAAGCAAATCATATGCATAAAAGGATGCTTGAGGTAAGTAAGAAGATTCAAAATGCAAAATCAAAAATTAAGAATTTAGAGCTTGAAGAAGCAAAACTTTATCTTTATATGGCTCAGAATAACGATAGTTATTGGCATGGAGTTTTTGGTGGACTCTATCTCAATCATTTGCGATACAGTATTTATCACCATCTCATTAAAGCAGAAAATAAAGTGGATATATTATCCGATTCTGAAGGTAAGAGATGTAATTATAAAATGGAAGATTTTGATGGCGATGGAAGGAGCGAAATAATTGTGGATAATAGATCAGTGAAGATTTATATAGACCCGGAAGAAAAGGCAGGTATATATGAACTTGACTACCGAGAGAAAGCAATCAATCTGGTAAATACACTCTCCCGGAGAAAAGAAAAGTATCATGAGAAAATCAGAGAAAAAGTTCTGCAGGCTAAGGGAAGTAGTTTGGGGCAAATTCAGAGCACATCCAGTATCCATGACATAGAAAAAACTATTCCCAAGGAATGGAGCGACTTTCTAATATATGACCGTTATCGTAAAGGATGTTTATTAGAATATTTCCTGTCCCACAGTCTTTCCCGAGAAGAATTTTTAAAAGGAGATTATAAAGAGAGAGAACAGATTATAAGTAGCTATGTTGTTCAATCTATTAATGAAGGAGAGGATTTTTTAGAGATGACTTTCTTAAAAAGAATTTTATTAGATGGGCTTCCTTTTGCAGTGAAGAAGGTGTTGAGCATAGAAGCAGGGAAGAAGAGAGTAGATTATCAATATTTAATCCATAATCAGTCAAAATATCTCTGGGAGGGGAAACTAGGGATAGAATATAATTTTTCTCTTTGGGATAATACTCTTTCGCTGGGAGGAGAAAGGAAATCGGGTAACCATATTGCAATTACCGATTCTTGGTTTGGGATAGAAATAGGAATGGATTGGGATAAATTAGGGGAAATCTGGTATTATCCCGTAGAGACAGTTTATGAGACAGAGACTGGTTTTGAAAAAAATTATCAAGAATTAGGGATTTTTTTTGTTACGGATATAATTTCTGAGCCAAGTCAAGAATGGAAAATATCAGGAAGCTTTGGAATAGAGGATTAATTTTATTCATGTTGTTCAGTATCAATGAAAAAAATAAAGAAAAAGATAGTGGTGAAAAATAAACAGGGTCTCCATGCTCGGCCCGCGGCTCTTTTTGTCCAGATAGCCAACAAGTTTGATGCCAATATCACTGTGCGTAAAGGAAGTTTATCCGCCAATGGCAAATCTATTATGGGGATTCTTATGCTGGAAATAGGACCGGGGTCAGAAATACTCATTGAAGCGGAAGGGGAGGATGCAGAAAGAGCGATCATTGCCTTAGAAAGGATAATCTTAGAAGAAGAGCCGCAGTTAATTAAATGAAAAGATGGGAGAAGAAATAATCAAAGAAGAAAAGATTTTGAAAGGCATTCCTGCTTCACCAGGCATAGCAATGGGGCAGGCTTTTCTTATGGAAATGGAAGAACCCACTGTTCCTCGTAGACAGATTTCTGATGAGGACCTACCCAATGAAATAGCCCGCTTGGAAGATGCACTCATTCAGACCAGGAAAGAAATTTTGGAGATTCAGAAAAAGATTGCGGAAGAGATGAGTTATGAACATGCTGAGATATTCAATGCTCATCTCCTTCTTCTGGAAGATAAGATGTTCTTGGAAGAAGTGATTTCACGTTTGCGGAAGGAGAAATTTATCGTGGAATATATCCTGGTGGATGTGATTAAGAAGTATATAAAAGTATTTTCCAAAATGGATGATGAGTATTTACGGGATAGGATTAGTGATATAGACGATGTGGGGAAAAGAATCTTGCGTCATCTTATTGGACAACAGCGCCAGGATTTAAGTAAATTGAAGGAAAAAGTAATTGTGGTAGCGTATAACCTTTCTCCTTCGGATACTGCGTTAATGCACAAAGAAAATGTTCTCGGTTTTGTTACCGATATTGGAGGACGAACCTCTCACACCGCCATTATGGCAAAGTCACTGGAAATTCCCGCGGTGGTTGGGTTAGAGAAGGTCAGTCGTTTGGTGAAAAAAGGAGATTATCTCATCGTTAATGGTAACGATGGTTCAGTAATCATAAATCCTCGGGAAGAGACAATAAAGAAATATCAGGAAGAATTACTGAAGTTTGAAGAATTTATCCATAGATTAGAGGGCTTAAAAGAACTTCCCGCAGAAACCCTTGATGGATATCGGGTGAAGATTGCAGCCAATATTGAATCTCCCCAGGAGATTCCTTCAGTTATTGCTCATGGTGCCTTTGGGATTGGGCTTTATCGGACAGAATATTTTTATATGAATAGAAAAGATTTACCTTCTGAGGAAGAACAATTTGAGGCTTACCGGAGAGTGGCTATACAGATGGCTCCCCATCCGGTTACGATTAGAACCCTTGATTTAGGAGGAGACAAGTTTATCTCCCAACTGGATATTCCTTATGAGATAAATCCTTTTATGGGATGGCGTGCGATTAGGTTCTGTTTGGCAAGACCGGATATCTTTAAGGCTCAACTTTCGGCTATATTACGCGCTTCGGTAGAAGGGAAACTTAGACTTATGTATCCACTGATTTCAGGTATAGAAGAATTGAAACAGGCTAACCGAATCTTAGAAGAGGTAAAGGAAGAATTGCGGCAGAAAAACATCCGATTTGATGAAGATATAGAAGTGGGGGCAATGATTGAGGTACCTTCCGCTGCTGTAACCAGTGACATTTTAGCCAAAGAAGTAGATTTTTTCAGTATTGGAACCAATGATTTAATTCAATATGCTCTGGCGGTGGATAGGGTAAACGAGAAGATTGCTTATCTTTATGAACCTGCGCATCCGGCAGTTTTAAGAATCATTAAAAATATCATTGATTCCGCACACGAGGCGGGAATCTGGGTGGGAATGTGCGGAGAGATGGCAGGAGAAGTTTTGTTTACTCCCCTACTTTTAGGAATGGGATTGGACGAATTCAGTGTGAGTGCGGTAAATATTCCTGAAGTGAAACAGGTAATCCGCTCAATCACGATTACCCAGGCAAAAGAGATTACCCGACAATGTCTTTCCTTCTCTACCAGTGAAGAGATTTTGGAATTTCTCAGACTAAAATTAAAAGAAATAGTCCCTGAGATAATTGTTTAGGAATAGATTATGCTTAAACTGATTAAACGCTTTGATAATCTAAACATGCTTCCATTGTTACAAGATTTTCCCGCCCAGTGCAAAGATTCCTACCTGCTGGGAGAAGAGATAAAAATTCCTCCCACATATCATCTGTTTAAATATGTGGTTTTCTGCGGAATGGGCGGTTCTGCTATAGGCGGAGATATAATCCGTGCCGCTTATCTCTATAGGATAAAATTTCCTATTTTTGTTATAAAAAATTACAGTCTTCCCAACTTCGTTGATGAAGAAACCCTATTTTTTGTCTGCAGTTACTCCGGAAATACAGAAGAAACTATCTCCGCTTATCAGGAGGCAAAAAAGAGGAGGGCGAAGATTATTGTCATTTCCTCAGGAGGAATACTGAGAGAATTGGCTGAGAAAGATGCTTCTCCTTTCGTAAAAATCCCCCCCGGTTATCCTCCCCGGCAGGCATTGGCTTATTTTGTGTTTACTCCCTTGAAAATATTGGAGAAAATAAATATCCTTCCCAACCTTGAGCCGGAATGGCAGGAAACAATTTCCCTTCTGGAAAAACTGCGCGATAAAAACTTCTCTCCGGAAGTTAAAAAAGGAAATTTTGCTTGGGAGTTAGCGCAGCTTTTGAAGAATAAATTTCCAGTGATTTATGGACAGATAGATTATTTAGAGGCAGTTTGTGCGCGCTGGCGGGCACAACTGGCAGAGAATTCCAAGGTTCTCTCTTCTATACATTTTTTCCCGGAAATGAACCATAATGAGATTGTAGGCTGGCGATTTCCTGAGGCGGTGCTTAAAAAATTCTTTATTATCTTCTTGCGCGATAATCAGGAGCAGGAAAGAATAGAGCGAAGGATAGAAGTTACTAAAGAGATTTTTTCCCGAGATGGTTTTAAATTTAAAGAGGTCCGAGCAGAGGGTAATTTTCTTCTCGCCAGGATTTTCTCCCTTATCTACTTAGGAGATTATGTGAGTTATTATTTAGCTCTCTTGAACAGAGTAGACCCTACGCCGGTGGAACCGATTGTTTATCTGAAGAATAAACTTTCTGATAATAAAGTATAGAGATGAAGGCAATAATTCTGGTAGCAGGTTATGCCACGAGGCTTTATCCCCTTACGACAAATTATCCCAAAGCCCTGCTTAAAATTAATAAAAAACCTGTGCTTGAATTTATTCTTGAGAAATTAAGCCGTATAAAGGAGATTGAAGAAATTATTTTGGTAACTAACAATAAGTTTTTTCTATTTTTTGAAGGATGGCTGAAAGAATTTAATTTCCAGGATAGGATAAGATTAGTTAATGACCTGACCAACTCTGAAAAGGACCGTTTAGGAGCTCTGGGGGATTTAAGATTTGCAATTGAGAAGGACAATATAGATACCGATGTTTTGATTATTGCAGGTGATAATCTCTTTGACTTTGGACTGGAAGGGTTTGTAGAAACTTCCTCAAATAAATCCTGTATAAGTATAGGGATCTATGATTTAAAAGACCTGCGCAGGGTAAAGAAATTCGGGGTAGTAGAAATTAATTCCCAGAGTCTTATTACTAAATTTGTAGAGAAACCGAAGAAACCATTCTCTTCCCTCATTGGTATCGGAGTATATTTTATCCCCCAGAGGGCATTAAATTTAATAAATGAATATTTAAGCCAGGCCAATTCAGGCGATGCCCTGGGCCATTTTATAGAATATTTATTAGCAAATAAAATTGAGGTTATGGGCTATAAATTTACCGGGAAATGGTTTGATATTGGAGATATGCAGTCCTATGAAGAAGCAAAAGCTTATTTTGCTGAAAGGAGATAAGATGGGGAAGAGAAGATATCTTATTACTTCGGAATCAGTTGCTGAAGGACATCCGGACAAACTCTGCGACCAGATTTCTGATGCAGTTCTTGATGAAGTCTTAAGACAGGATAAAAATGGCCGGGTTGCTTGTGAGACCTATGTGACCATGGGTTTGATTGTGGTGGGTGGTGAGATTACTACTTCCGGATATGTGGATATTCACAATCTGGTGAGAAATCTGCTTAAGGATATTGGTTATACTGACCCCCAATATGGACTTGATTATGAAACTTGTTCCATCCTAAATGCTATACATAATCAGTCTCCGGACATTGCGCAGGGAGTAAATCGTGGAGGAGCAGGAGACCAGGGGATTATGGTAGGTTATGCCTGTAAAGAGACAGATGAGCTTATGCCCATGCCAATTATTTTAGCCCATGGGTTAGTAAAACGCATGGCAGAAGTAAGGAAAAATAAGATATTGGCTTATTTAGGACCGGATGGAAAATCTCAGGTAACTGTGGAATATAGTGATGGTAAACCTGTGCGTGTGGATTCGGTAGTTTTAGCCTGTCAGCATACCGCAGAAATCTTGGATAAGACAAAGCAAAAGATTACCCGGGAGGCAAGGGAAGAGATTATCAGAACCGTGGCTTTACCCGTTTTGCAGAATTGGGTAGATAAGAAAACAAAATTTTATGTTAATGAGACAGGAAAGTTTGTGATTGGTGGTCCGCAATCGGATACAGGTATGACGGGAAGAAAAATTATGGTGGATACTTATGGAGGACTTATCTCCCACGGAGGAGGGGCTTTCTCGGGGAAAGACCCCACAAAAGTTGACCGCTCTGCCAGTTATATGGCAAGATACATTGCCAAAAATTTGGTTTCTGCAGGTGTGGCAGAAAAGTGTTGTGTGCAGCTTGCCTATGTGATTGGGAGAGCAGAGCCATTAGCGATTTATGTAGATACCTATGGAACAGGGAAAGTATCTGAGGAGAGAATTATAAAAATTATCAAAAAAATTTTTGCTTTGACTCCTCGGGGAATAATTCAGATGCTCAATCTCTTAAGGCCGATTTATTTAAAAACTGCCTGTTATGGACACTTTGGTAGAAATGAGCCTGAGTTCAGTTGGGAGAGATTGGATAAGGTAAGAGAGATTCAGAAGAACATATGAAAACATGGCATAAAATAATCATTGGGGATTCAAGATGGATGAAGGAAATTCAGGATGAATCTGTCCATCTTATCATTACTTCTCCACCTTACTGGCAGTTAAAAGATTACGGTAATGGAGAACAGATAGGTTTTAATGACACATACGAGGAGTATATTAATAATCTTAATCTTGTCTGGAATGAATGCCATAGAGTTTTGCATAAAGGTTGCAGGCTTTGTATTAACATCGGAGACCAGTTTGCGCGTTCGGTTTATTATGGAAGATATAAAGTTATTCCGATAAGAACAGAAATCATCAAATTTTGCGAGAGCGCAGGATTTGATTATATGGGTGCGATTATCTGGCAGAAAGTTACTACCTGTCATACAACTGGCGGAGCAACAGTAATGGGTTCTTATCCTTACCCAAGAAGCGGGATTCTTAAATTGGATTATGAATTCATATTGATTTTTAAGAAGTACGGCAATCCTCCAAAAGTAAATAAAGAAATAAAAGAAAAATCAAAATTGACAGATGAAGAGTGGAATCAATATTTTGCTGGGCACTGGAACTTTCCAGGAGAGAGACAAGATAAGCACCTTGCAATGTTTCCTGAAGAATTACCAAAGCGACTTATTAAGATGTTTAGTTTTATCGGCGATACTGTCCTTGACCCGTTTTTTGGGAGTGGGACAACATCTTTAGCAGCCAGAAAATTAGGGAGAAATTCTATCGGCTACGAAATAAATGAAGATTTTTTACCGATCATAAAGGAAAAACTTGGTTTGAACCAAAAGACAATTTTTCAGGATGCAACTTTTGAAATAATTAAACAAAAGGAAGTTAAAATCGATTTCAAGAAAGAAATTGAAAAATTGCCTTATATTTTCAAGGATCCTATTAAGTTTGATAAAAAAATTGACCCCAGGAAATTGCAGTTTGGTTCAAAAATAAACAATTCCTATTATGAAAAAGAAACTTATTATACAGTAAAAGAGATAATTTCACCGAGGATTTTGATTCTGAATAATGGATTGCAGGTAAGGTTAATTGGTGTAAAGGAGAGACCGGAAAAAAATGGAGAGGCTATCCACTTTTTAAGAGAGAAAACAAAGGGACAGAAGGTATTTATGAAGTTTGACAATATAAAATATGATGAACAGAAAAACTTACTTTGCTATCTCTATTTGTGGAATAATACATTCCTGAATGCTCATTTGATTAAAAATGGTCTTGTTGATGTGGATACGACTTTTGAATATAAGTATAAAACAAAGTTTTTGAACCTAAGAGACGTACTAATCAAAGAGTCTTAGCATGAAAGTAAAAATAACCATTGAAGAAATTAGAAAATACTTAGACATAGAGACTCCAGAATTTCCCAAGTATGTAGCGCCACTCATCAATTTAGCAAACCAATATGCCCAGGGAACACGCCCAAAAGTTGTGGGTCAAATGAGCGAACTTATCCAGCAATTTGAAGGCAAAACATTATCTGAATGGGAAGAGTGGTATTTAAAGAAAAAGCCAGATGCAATCAAAAATGCTACAGAGAAAATACTCCAGAAATTGAAAGAGCTGAAAAACGCTATAAACAAGATTGACAAAGATACTGTTGAACAATGGGTAAAGGATTTGGTAATCGTGAAAACTTTTGCTGGGCTAAGGTTTCAGGAGGCAATACTTAAAAAAGGTGCAGAGATTAAAGGAGTTGATTACCGGTTTGCTGAAACTGATGAAGAGTCAAAAGGAATAGATGGCTACATTGGAAGCTTTCCCGTATCAATAAAGCCTCATACATACGAAGTAAAGGCTGCATTGCCAGAACATATAGATGCTAAGGTCATTTATTATAGAAAAATTGATGATGGGATCGAGGTAGATTATGGAGAAATATTGTAATAATTACTTACCGCATCACCTAATACAAAAGATTATATGGCTTACGAAGTTAAAGATATAAATTTGGCAAAAAAAGGAATACTCCGTATTGAGTGGGCAAAGAATAATATGCAGGTAATGAACTTAATTGGAGAGCGTTTTACTAAAGAAAAACCTCTTAAAGGAATAAAAATCTCTGCCTGTTTGCATGTGACCACAGAGACTGCGGTTTTGATGGAGGTTTTGAAAAAAGGAGGGGCAGAAATAGCTTTATGTGCTTCTAATCCTTTATCTACTCAGGACGATGTGGCAGCAAGCCTGGTAAAACATTTAGGGATTTCTGTTTTTGCTATCAAAGGAGAGGATAGGAAAACTTATTATCGGCATATAAAATCCTGCCTTTCCATAAAACCGCAGATTACCATGGATGATGGAGCAGACCTGGTTTCTACAATTCACCAGAACATCGGAATCGCAAAACATCAGAACTTTGGTTTACCCTGGGGAGGAACGGAAGAGACCACCACAGGAGTAATTAGACTGAGGGCATTGGAAAGAGAAGGGAAGTTGAAATATCCCATCATTGCGGTAAACGATGCGCAGACTAAACATCTCTTTGATAACCGCTATGGGACAGGGCAGTCTACGCTTGATGGCATAATCCGGGCAACTAACCGCTTAATTGCGGGAACAAATTTTGTTATCTGTGGCTATGGATGGTGTGGTAAAGGAGTGGCGATGCGCGCTAAAGGGATGGGAGCAAAGGTAATCATCTGTGAAACTAATCCTTTGAGAGCCTTAGAAGCATCTTTAGATGGATATGTAGTGATGCCCTTAAAAGAGGCAGTAAAAATAGGAGACATTTTTGTTACCGTAACCGGAAACATTAATGTTTTAAGAAAAGAACATTTTATTCTCATGAAAGATGGAGCAATCTTAGCCAATGCAGGGCATTTTAATGTAGAGATAGATATACCTTCCTTAGAAAAGATGAGTAGAGAAAAGAGAAGAATGAGAGATTTTGTAGAGGAATTTATTTTGAAAAATGGAAAGAAGATTTATCTCTTAGGTGAAGGAAGATTAATCAATTTAGTTTCTGCCGAAGGTCATCCTGCCCAGGTGATGGATATGAGTTTTGCCAACCAGGCTCTCTCTGTAGAGTATATTGTCCGAAACTATAGAAAATTGGAAAAGAAAGTTTATCCCGTCCCTTCTGAGATTGATACTCGTGTAGCTTCATTTAAATTGAAAAGTTTAGGTATCGCCATAGACCGTCTCACCTTAGAACAGAAGAAATATCTCTCCTCTTGGGAAGCAGGAACTTAGATTAATGCGGACTGCGTTTTAAAAGAATAAGGCTAAAAACTATAAATATAAAAGGAACAATCCAGGCAGAAAGAAAAGGGGGGATTAAACCTGCTTTAGCCATTCCCAGACTTACCGCATTCAAGCCGTAGAATAAAACCCCGGTTGCAAAGGCTATACCTAAGGATACAAATTTTCCGATACTCTGCTGAATAATCCCAAAAGGCATGCCAATAAGGATGAGTACCAATACATAGAGAGACATAGCTTTCTTTCTCTGCAGGTCTACTAAAAAACGGCGGACTATCTTATCCGTGCTACTTCTAAATCTTTCTATATATTGACGGAGCTGTTCTATATTCATGGCTTCAGGAATTAGGTCATTACGGATGATATCATCGGGAGATTCGTTTAATTCTATCTCTCGCTCTTCCAGAAAGACCGGTTCGCCTACGAATCTCCCCTCGGGGTCTAAACGATAAAGCACAGCTCCGTAGAGTTTCCATCCCTTTCCTTCCCAGACTGCTAATCTCACCGTAATTTTGGAAGTAATGACCTGATTTCTATCCTGTTCCAAGATTACCAGGTCGTAGAGAATCTTTTTTCCTCGGTCATACCGCCGGGCATAGATGATTCGGTTATCTTTACCGTAAAGAGTTACATTCTCTATATAGCCTTTTTGAGGTTTATTTTTTTCAAATTGTTCTTTCAGATTATAGGTATTTCTAAAGGCGTAGGGGTTTACTCTCTCATTGAGAAGATAAGTGATGAGGCTTAAGACTATCCCGGTTGCCACATATGGACGGAGCACCTTAAGTAATCCGATTCCTGAGGCATACATTGCTATCATTTCATTATATCTCTGAAGATTTCCCAGAGAATATATACTTGCTACCAAACCGGCAAAGGGTAATACCTGTACAATGATTAGGGGTAGCGAATAGAGATAATAATTCAAGATTATTCCTGAAGATATTCTGTTACGGATAAATTCATCAAGGTGTCCAAAGAGATCTGCAATGATGAAGAGAAAAATAAAGGCGATTAAGGTATAGAGGAGGGGTATAGAGAAATTTTTCAGGATGTATTTTTCAACAATTCTCATCTTGGTTAATGTTTCTGTACATAGAGACTAAAGAC
>JAMWCG010000201.1 GCA_023818555.1 Candidatus Omnitrophota bacterium | reverse complement strand
TATTTAATGGTCAAATTGCCTAACCAGCGAAAGGATGCACCCGAAAAATCCTGGGGAATACCTCCTTCTAATATAAAAACCTCCCCTTTTTCTTTCGTCTCCATCATAAAAGCCAGTGGAAATGCTTTCTCTTTTTCTCGCAATAAAACAACCTGTTCTTTTATTTTAATTTTATTTTCCTCCAATAAACCATAAAGGCGATAGAGAAGAATTTCTGAATTCCCTCTCTCTCCCCCATAAATTCCTGCTTCTACATTTTGCAAATTTACTCCTGCCTGACGTAGTTTAGCCAACATAAAATCAAAGGCTTGGTCAATTTGTAAAACCCCGTCCCTCCCCCAGAAGAGATGTGTCAATAAAGCAGTTGTTGTCTTAGGGTCGTATAAGGTCAGGACGATGCAGGAATACACATCCACTGTAAAAATGAAAGACGAGGGTCTATCTGAACGCGTAAGCCCAAAACCATTCTCTCCAATATAGACTGAATCAGAACGGTAACTCATCTTGCGTAATTCATGTGTCTTTACGGGAGCGATATTCTGGAACCTAACTATCTCCCTGTTTAATCTCTTAAGAAGTTGAAAAGTCCCTAAAGGTCCTTTTTCCTCTAAGGTAAAAACATTTGGGGGG
Source organism: Candidatus Omnitrophota bacterium (assembly GCA_023818555.1). Taxonomy (GTDB): domain Bacteria; phylum Omnitrophota; class Gorgyraeia; order DTHP01; family DTHP01; genus DTHP01. Next base: position 1,868 of record JAMWCG010000201.1, on the reverse strand, counting down.
AGATTAAAAGCTGGACCAACATTAATCACCAGTGCCCCCGGGATAGCCATCTTTCCATCCACCGCGTACTCTCCAGAAAATCCATCTCCTACTATAAGCATCTCCTCCGCTTGAAATCCAAACGAATTTCTCAAGTTATTTATTCCTGCATACTTATCTACTACACTGAGAGTAACTGCATTAGGCGAAGTGCCGATAATGATTTCCGGAATCCCATATTCAATTATTTTTTTCTTCAAAAACTCCAAATAATCCTGCATTTTTTCCCGGGTATTTCCTTCCGGTGGGTTAAAACGAATGGTTATATTACCAGTTGCAGACCTATGGGCAATTTCCAAAATAAAATTCTTATACTTTGCTTCAAATTCTCCTGCAATCTTCTCTACTGCCGAACGCTGTTTAGGATTCATCTCCTTTTTATAGACCATAACCGGATTACCATTTTCCTCAAAATCATAACGAATTGCCCCCATATCCGAATAAAGATGCAGATACTTCCAGAGTTTAAAATCCCTGGGGAAGACTGAGAAAAAATATTTTTGCGTATCTTCAAAACTCGCTCCTGTAACTAAAGCAATGTGGAGACCCTTTTTCATCAGTTCTATTAGCTCAAGGATTAATTCCTGAGAAGGTAAACCCTGTGCCAACTCGCTTACCGTCCCTTCTCGGTCCAAAACAGCCACTTTAAGGGAGGGTACATAGGGCCGTAAGAGTTTGGGGATTGCCTCACTCTTAATCAAAAAATTCTCTCTTCTTATCCGGCGCAGAGAATTTTCTCTCTGGAAGAAAAAATCTGAATCTCTTTTCCCCGGGAACAAAAATAGCCCTAATCCCAGACAAAAAGTCTCAATACCCCTTATCCACCACTTAATCTTCATTATAGTTTAATCTTCTATTCCAAATTTAACCACTTTAGCGGAGGGATAATTTTGGTGGTGCAAGTAATATTCTTCAATTGTCTCATTTTTGTAGAAATCGTTAATGGTGACAAGGATACTCAGTTTTCCTTCCCATTCACCGGTCTTTAACAAAAACCCATCCCGTAATAGTTTAAGCACCCAGGCAAATCCTCCTTCTCTATCCATCTTGCCAAACTTTGCCGGATATAACTCCCCATTTAAATCATTTTCCCAAAGAATGAAAAGGGCGCTCCCATCTTTATAGTTATAGATATCGGTACGGGTATAACCTCTCCCATCCCTCTCTTCACTTCTATAACGGGAAACTAAATCTCCAAATTTTAGTTGTTCGTTTATCTGTTCCCAGAGACTATCGCCTTCGCTAATTGGGGGATGCTCAATTTGCTGTCTCCTCAATAACTCAGACTTGGCTATCTGCAGTTCCTCCATAATTTCCTCAAGTTTAAAACTAACCTGTAAATCACTGGTCAAGAAGAAGAAACCTGTTTCATAAAAAGCGGTGTCAATCTCAGGATTGTTTTGACCATATAAATAATAGTCTAAAGATTTCTGAAAATCATCATTAGGGGGTGGGAATTTATATTCGTAAACCATAACTCTAATCTCTTCTGAGGAGGGAATAAGCAGTTTGCGTTCTCCAAGAAAAAATCCCAGAAGATAGAGGGAATCGGGTAATTCTCTCTGGTTGACCCTGAGGACCTTTTTTATTCCTCGGTGTTCATCGTATTCCACTACAATCCGGAGTTGTTCCGTATCTCCATCCTTAAGGATATAAACACTGGTTATGCTCCCATCACCATAGGCTCTTTCATAATAACCCACATTTCCCCTAATACCTTCTGTATTTATAAGGGTTATTAATTCTTTGCCAAATGTTCCTAAGGCTCCCCAGTTTATATCCCCTGAGCCAAGTCCCTGATAAAAAATAATGACTTTTGCAATCTTCTC
>JAMWCG010000200.1 GCA_023818555.1 Candidatus Omnitrophota bacterium | reverse complement strand
TTTTTCCCATTGGTATTGATAGTCATCAATATCTACTTTCTCTCCTTCTGGACCGATTTCAATAACTTCTCTTTTTACTACTAAATCTACATTTTCCGGTGCATTCTCAGGAACCTGAACAAATAGGCGCTGGGCAATTTCTTTCTTTTCTTTTTCTTCCTCAGTAAGTTCATCTTCTTCAGTACCCCAAGGTATACCTCGCTTTAAAGTGGCTATTTCTGAATACGGATTATAACTTTCATCATTAAAGGTTTCGGAATTTTTTACAAAATCATATATCCGAAAGGAGGTCTTGCCAATTTTTGGACAGAGACGACTTCCCCGACCCCGCATCTGTTGATAAAGTATAGGGGATTTTGTAGGACGAACCATAACAATATTCTCCACCTCAGGACAATCAAAGCCAGTATCAAGCATACCTACAGAGACCGCTACGTAAGGTAGTTCCTCTTGTTTGAATCTCTTTATCGCTCTATCCACATCAGGAACATTTGAGGTAATAACCTCAGCAAAGCGACCTTTAAATTCTGGATATGCCTGATTAAAATAATAAGCCAATTGTGCTGCGTGACGCTGAGTAATGGCATAAACAATTGTTTTACGATATCGGTTAGGTTTACGCTTTTCCTCTTCTTGTCTGAAAGTTGTAACGACAAGTTTATTCGCTGCCGGAACATTAATCTTCCGCTCCAAATCTTCGGGATTATAATCTTCGCCTTCAAAAGTAATACCTTCAAGACGTATCTTCGTATCAATCTTGATAATTTCATAGCCAGCAAGATATCCTTCTTTAATACCTCGGCGAATTCCATACACATAAGTAGGTATACCTTTTTCTTTTAAGATATCCCAACAGTCAAAGAGTTTGTAGGTATTTCTGTCAATAAACATAGAGGGTGTGGCAGTAAGGCCTATCTTTATGGCATCAAAATAAGTTAAAACTGCATTATATACAGAATAGATAGAGCGATGCGCTTCATCCGAAATGACAAGATCGAAATAACCGCTGGTGAAGCTCTTTAGCTGTGAATAGATGGTTGGTAGTGTAGCAATAATAATGGAACTTTCTCTTTTTACTTTTCCACCGTAAAGCAGTTCGGAAGGATAATCTTTAAGATAATCATTAAAGGTTTCTTGGGCCTGTTTCCCTAATTCAATACGGTCGACTAAAAATAAAACACGCTCAATTAGGCCAGCTTCAAATAATCTTTTTATCTGTATGGCAATGGTAAGGGTTTTTCCTGTGCCTGTAGCCATAACAATGAGCATTTTCCTTTTGCCTGATTCAAGTGTTTTGTCCATTATTTGGATGGCTTCTTTTTGATAAGGTCGGATCTTCTTGATTTCGCCTTGGATAAAGACTTGCTCAGGGATAGGAATAATTGACAGGGGTTTTCTTGACTTTTTGAGAACAGAAATTTTCTCTAAGTCTTTTTGTGAAAAGAAAGTAGCTACTTTTTGCTCCGGTCTTTCCTTAAAATCCCAGAAATATATGTCTTCTCCATTACTTAAGAAAATAAAATCTACTCGAAAGTCCTCGGCATACTCTAATGCTTGCTGTTTACCGGCTTCAGGGTCTATTGAGAAACGTTTTGCTTCAATAACAGCAATGGGTCTGCCACGTCTATCTTTTAGTAGATAATCGGCACGACCACTATTAGTAGGCTCTTCTGTAGCAACTTGATTTTTATCTTCGATATCCCAACCAGCCTCGCGTAGTCTTCTATCAATAATTATTCTTGCGTCTGTTTCTCGTGACATAACTATTTACTTATTCGTCCTCTTCTTAATAAACTCCTCTAAATCTTTTGGATTAATTCTCCACTTCTTTACTTTGATAGCCCGTAGTTTCTTTGTCTGGATAAGGTCGCGGATCCAGTCCTCAGTGACATCTAATCTTTTGGCTACTTCTTCCACAGTTAGGTATTTTCTTAGGTCAATCATCTTTTAATCTTAAAAAATAGAGGGTTAAACTTACTATGACTTACTATTTTTTAATTGTAGCACTTTGAACCGCAATCACAACTAAAATTTATTTCATATATTGTTTGAAATTGAATTAAAATTTCTATTTGTCAGATTGCCATTGCACTGCTAAATTATTCTGTGAGAAGCCTATACTTCTTGATAAAATCCTCTATCCCTAAAGATACCAAAATGTAGTGGGAATGTCTCCAAAAATTTCTGTAAGTTCTTGTAAATAAAACACCTAATTTTTGATACTGTCAAACTTTAGTGAAAAGGATATTGCCCAGCTGAATCACAGAAGGCACCCCATTCCCTTTATAGAGTATTGTTTTACCTAGCCAATGATTCCTCAAGGATCCGGTTTGCGATATCCTTTCTGCGCTGTGGATTGTGAGCGAAGTATTCCCGTATGAGTTTTTGAAGCAATTCCTCCCTTCGATAATAGAGTTTCTTTAGAGGTCTTTTTTTATGTTTTTTAAGTGCATAATAAGTTAAGATAGGAAGTGCTACAGTTGAGTCCATATAACATACTAT
>JAMWCG010000199.1 GCA_023818555.1 Candidatus Omnitrophota bacterium | reverse complement strand
GTTTGCCATCCCCATTGCATAGGAGGGATTTAATAATCCCTGGCGTGAAATCGCTTCGCCACCAATGATAAGCAGGTAATATATTCCTAATAACGCTAAACTCAGACCAAAAGCAACCGCATTCCCTTTCCTGCGAATAAGCACCCCTAAGGGAAAACCGATAAGCACAAAAGTCAAACAGGCAAAGGAGAGGGCAATCCTTTTCTGCAGCTCGGTATTGAGAGGAGAGATATCTATGTTTTGTATAAGGAGTTTTTCCCGCTCATTTCTTAATTCCCGGATATTCATTTCCTTAGGTTTCTTACTCAGATTTTCTTCCTCCCAATTATGGGGTAATTTAAGGATTATGGTGTAGGTTTTGAAATTAAGTTTATAAAAACGGCGGGGGTCATCAGGGCTGGGTTCATCGGATGTGCCAGAAAATAGTTCAAGTTTGACCGTCTTTTTGTCAGGGAGAGTGCTTATTTTACCTTCCCGGGCAATGATTGTGCGTGGGAATCCCTCCTCCTTTAGTTCATATATCCTCAGGTTATAAAGGATATTTTGTTTTATTCCATAGAAAAAGATGATATAGTTTTCAAAGTTTTTGATAAATGTCCCTGGCTCAAAATAAGCGCTGGGGTTTTTAACTCCTACCTGTTTTATTATCTTCCGGGAAACGAAGCGCGCATAGGGAATTATTTCATTGTTGAGGATGAGCGAAAATAGGCTGAAAACAATTCCGATGAGGACCAAGGGAATTTCTAACTGGAGGAGATTTATTCCGCTGGCTTTGAGTGCAGTTATTTCCAGGTCTGAAGAGAGTCTGCCAATTCCCAAGAGAAGAGCAGTGAGCATAGCCATGGGGAGAACATAGCTGAGCAAAGAAGGGATTTGCCAGAAAAATAGTCTGAGTATATCCCAAGGGGATATTCCTTTTGTAATGATTAACTCAATCAACTGAATTAGATTTCCACTTACCAGAACAAAAGTAAAGATAAAAAGATAAACCCCAAAAGGTCTAAAAAATTCACTGCAGATGTAGTTTCGCAAAATCCTCATTTAATTAGGCAGAGACGATTATATTTCTCATCCCAGATTTTTTAAAGACAGATTTTGCTAACGGGCAACCGTTAGCACTTCTACAACACCTGCTCCGTTTCTTTTGAGCAATTTTGCACATTCATCCACAGTGGAACCGGTGGTAAAGATGTCGTCTATAATAAGAATGTTTTTCTTAGAAATTTCTGGTTGATTTCTCAGCAAAAATGCTTCTCGGATGTTCCTCTTCCGTTGAGAAGCGGTCAATTCACTCTGAGGAAGGGTAAATTTTTTGCGGTAAAGCACTCTGGGAAGTAATTTTTTTTGGAATTTTTTGGCAAGAGGCTGGGCAAGAAGAAACGCCTGGTTAAATCCCCTTTCTCTTAACTTTGTGGGATGTAGAGGGACAGGAATAAGATAATCAAATTTTTCTATAGCGATAAATTTTTCAATAAAATTAGATAATATTTTTTCAAAGAAATTAATCAATCCGAGCTTCTGTCCGTATTTGAATTTATGAAGGCAGTCTCGTATCACTCCTTCATATAAAGCCACTGACCAGGCACGGTCAAAGTAATGCCTTTCCTTTTTGCACGCTAAACAGATATTTTCGGAAGGCAATTCTACAGGTAGATTTCTTCCGCACTTATTGCAGAATGGGGGAATGTTCCAGGGTATTTTCTGGAAGCATTCAGAACATAGAGGAAATACTTCTTTACTTCCTATTTTTTTAAAACATACAAGACAGTAAAGAGGATAGAGAAGGTCAATGATTCCGTTTAAAAAATCTCTCCATTCACTTTTCCACATTAATTTTTTATTATACAATTTTTGTTATATTTTGTAAATAAATTAATGGCATGGACATTTCCCAAATTTAGGATATTTTTTAATGTATAGGGTTAGGCCTTCGGATGAGCAGTTTTAGTTATAAGAAGCGAGAAGAAGCTTTGTTTTTTCTTAAGGCATTTAAAGATAAAAGTTGGTTTAAGAACGCAGGAATATGGAACATCTTTGATAAGAGTTTGGTAAATTTTATATTATATCAAGCAGGATTAAGAAAAGGGATGACCCCTGAGACTTTTGACCCTAAGGGGGTTACTACTTCTGAGGTTTTATCCGTACTTAATGATCTCGAGGTAGTGTTAAATTATCAGGAGAACATTGCGAATAATATAGAAGAATCTTTTCTACGGCGTAAAATTGATTTTGACTCGCTTGCCGACCTTCTGATGATAAAAGCGGGTATTGATATTTTGGGTAAAAACAAAAGCCTTGAAGAAGCCTTTGGTATTATATTAAATATTGTCAAACCAACCGGAGATTTTTCTAAAAAAATGTTAACAATAATTGATAAGGTAGGTAAGAATTTCAATGAAGAAGAAGTAAATAAATTAAAAAAGGCACTTATTATCACTGAAGGAGTTCCTTTGGTTAAATTTTTAAGAAATACTCAATTGGA
>JAMWCG010000198.1 GCA_023818555.1 Candidatus Omnitrophota bacterium | reverse complement strand
CTACTGCTCCGCGCTCCACACCACCTTCGTTAAGTTGAGGAAGGATTTGTAATATATTCATCTATTTATTATTTAATCATTCGGTATTATCAAAAAATTTCCTCTGCACAAATTTATAGAAATCTGTGCCTTTCCTAAACACTAAAGTAATTCCCTTAAGGCTTCATAGACTAACTTCTTGTCCTCAATGGGACTTATTTTCTCTGATTTATGATAAACCTTTTTTATCTCTTCAGCCAATTCTTCAGGTTTAACAAGAGTAAGATAATTCTCTCTGAATAAATTATCCAAAAATCTCTGATACTTTGTAGTTTTAAATTGGATTTTCCTTTCTATCTTAAAAACAATAACTGGTTTTTTGGCACTTAAAGCCTCGGAAATCATGGATATACTTTCTTCCGAAACTACCACAATGTCCGAAAGCCCTAAAATCCCCCATACTGCTCCCTCAATGTTTCTCTCATTGGCAATAATTAACAAGGGACAATGGGGATGATTGGATAATCTCTCTTTAACCACCATTTCCACGCCCTGACTTGTGCGCCGAGAAGTAGTAATTAAAAGTTGAGCATCTAAATCTCTACTGGCATTGAGCAATTCGTTGATTAGCGTATTTGCAATTCTCTGCGTTAAAGTATAATATTTTGATTCTCCGCCAATTAAAACCCCAATCTTTGGTTTTTCCGCCTGTAGCCTGTAACCTGTAGCCTGTAGTTTTTCAATCCCCTCTTTCAGGGTAAATTCATCAATCAGATTCAACGCTGTAGGGGTAATCACCACATTCCTTCGGGGTTTAGGCCGGTCGTGTAAGGGAATTATAGCCAAATCAAATCTTCTCACTGGAATTAATCCTGGTTTCATTATGATAATACTCTTTGCCTGATTTTCTTTCGCCAAAAACAAATTGACGGCAGAAAGATTTGTTCCACAGGAAATTATTATATCTCCATATACCGAAAAAATTTTCCCCAGAGAATCTTTTCTTAATCCCCATTGTAAACATTTTAAACAGCCTCTACAACTGTCGCGGGCAAAAATTCCTAAGAAATTAATTAAAAAACGGGCAAACTTATGCTTAAATTCTATCTCTATCTCCTCTGTGCTTCCCATACCCTGCTCAAGAAGCAAACCTTTGGATTTTTCTTCTATGACCTGTTTGACTATTTTTGCTAAGGCTCTTGCTTGATTCAGATGGCCAACTTTCCCATCGGAAAGAATAATAATCTTTTTACTAGGGCTCCCCTTCCATCTCCGATGAAACCAGAGCCACTGGGAAGGGTAGTTTAGGATATACTCTTCTAAGAGCCGATGAAATTTCCTTAAAAATTCCTGAGGATTTTTCTCTAATGACAACTCCTCTTTTATTTCTATACGATGATAGGGTCCTTTTTCTCTAATTATAAAAACTGGGAGCACCCCCGCTCCGGTATGGGAAGCAAGATTGAATACGCCAGCAGGCGTCCAGGCTAAACGAGAAAATAACCCCACCAACACCCCTCCCTTTCCTGATTTCTGGTCTCCCAATATCCCTACAATCTTATTCTCCTTCAAACTATTCAATACCTCCCGCATCCAGGAACCCCGGATAATTAACCTTGCTCCCAGTCTTGTCCGGTACTGATTGAGCAAGGCATTCAAACGTTTAGGCTTTTGCTCTCGTGCCAAAACCACTATGGGATACCTTTTCACCTGGGCTACCAGAGATAAGAGTTCCCAGTTTCCTAAATGGCCGGTGAGAAAAATCAACCCTTTCTCTCTCTTTAAAACCTCTTTAATCTTCTCTTCCCCCACAACACTTATATATTTCTCCACATATTTTTTATCTATGCGCGGAAAGTAGAGAAACTCTACGATATTCTGCGTAAGATTCCTGAACAATTCTTTTACAATCATTTTCCTCATACTTAGGGAAAATTTATCTCCCAAGGCTAACCTTAGATTTAAGTAAGCAAGTTTTGCCTTTCCGGGAAAGAGGTAATAAAAGAGAGTGCCTGCAACCCGGGCAAGAAAAAGGGAGAAACTGATGGGAAAAATACAGACAAAAAAACTCAAAAACCTAACCATTGAAGATAAAAGACAATCGCTCATAGAATTCTTTATCCCTCCCTAACTCCAATTCTACTTCTAAACTGAAAATATTCAGAGAAGGGAATTCCTTACCTATTTCTTTAATAAAATTTATTAACCTTACCGCATCTTTCTCCGTAGTAATCAGAATACTCACTTTTTCTTCTACACATCTTGCACAGATATTAACTAAATCGGATTTGCGGTAAGGATAATGGTCCAAAAATTCAAAGACCAGTTTTATCTTACCTCCTAACTTTTCTACCGTAGATTTAAAAGAATCCGGGGAAGCGATTCCCGAAAAGATACAGAGTTCTTTCCCTTTAAGGATAACCAAATCTTCCTCTTTCTGGTCAACTAAATTGTGCAAACAGCGAGGAGAATATAACGCTTCAAAGACCGGGGCGGTAGGATTTATTTTCTTCAGTTTCTCCTTGAATTGAGATA
>JAMWCG010000007.1:3450-12973 GCA_023818555.1 Candidatus Omnitrophota bacterium | reverse complement strand
TAAGATATTAGAAATTCTGGCAAAATTCTACTATCTAGAGATTTCTGAGGAGCTCCTAAGTTTTTTGGGAGAAGATAAAATTTTAAACTTAGAAAAGTTTTTTTTAAAACAATTACTTTTTCTTGCAGTTAGATTATACTCTAAAAGTCTCTTAAGCATTGGTGTGGTCTTGGGATACTTACAGATGAAAGAGGCAGAAATCATCAATTTAAGGACTCTATCTTTTGGGTTATACCATGGTCTTCCCACAGGTCTTCTAAAAGAGCAGTTGATTCTTTCATATTCGTAAACAGATGAAACAAAAGGTATTAATCATCACTCAAGATGAATTTTCTTTGGGTTTTGAACTTTCTCAGGTAAAGGGCTGTGCGGTAAAAAATTCTGAAGAAGCAAAAAAGAAATTAGAGGAGATTATGAATTCAAAAGAGTATGGTGTTGTGCTTTTAGATGAAGAATTAACTAAGGGATTTGATTTAAAATTTAAAAAGAAAGTCTTTGCTTCAGATTCACCTATGATTATGTCTCTCCCTTTAAAGAGAGAATTTAGAGAAAAACCTATGGAAGATGAATTCTTAGACTTCATCAGATCAGCCATAGGTTTTAAGATAAGAGTATGAGCGGGAAAATTATTAGGGTCAACGGTCCGATAGTTGTAGCCAAAGGTCTTTTGGCAAAGATGTATGATTTGGTGAGAGTGGGAGAGGATGCCCTCTGGGGTGAGGTAGTTAAGATTGAGGAGGATTTGAGTTTCATCCAGGTGTATGAAGATACATTGGGTTTAAGTGTCGGTGAAGAGGTAATTAATACAGGTTCTCCTTTGAATGTTGAGTTAGGTCCGGGACTGATCTCCAGTATCTTTGATGGAATCCAAAGGCCATTACCTTTATTAGAATCTCTCAGTGGTTTTTTTATCCCTAAAGGTGTGAGTTCCTTTTCACTCTCGCGAGAAAAAAGATGGAGATTCTTACCTCAGGTAAAATCTGGAGATACTGTTACGGAAGGCGATATCTTAGGCAAGGTCAAAGAAAAAGATACTTTTATTCATTATATTTTAGTTCCTGTAGGTATTTCGGGTAAAGTCTTAGATATTCAGGAAGGTGAATTCTCAATCCAAGATACAATTGCCACTATTGAGTCAGAAGATAAGAATTTGGTTCCGGTTACAATGTTACAAAGATGGCCGGTAAGGTTACCCAGACCAATAAGAGAGAAATTAACTCCAGATCTTCCTCTTATTACTGGACAAAGGGTTTTAGATAGCCTCTTCCCTCTGGCTAAAGGTGGAACAGCCATCATTCCGGGTGGATTTGGTACTGGTAAGACAGTCTTAGAGCAGACCTTAGCCAAGTTTTCCAATTGCGATATTATCATCTATGTGGGTTGTGGAGAAAGAGGAAATGAGATGACCAGTGTCTTACATGAGTTCCCAAAAATTTCAGACCCCTATACCCAAAAGCCTTTAATGGATAAGGCCATACTTATTGCCAATACTTCTAATATGCCCGTAGCTGCTCGGGAGGCTTCGGTATATGTAGGAGTAACTATTGCTGAGTATTTCCGAGATATGGGTTATGATGTGGCTTTAATGGCCGATTCAACTTCCCGCTGGGCAGAGGCTTTGCGGGAGATATCTTCCCGCTTAGAAGAGATGCCGGCCGAAGAAGGATATCCTCCTTATCTTGCCACAAGACTATCCCAGTTTTACGAACGTGCCGGTAAAGTAAAGTGTTTAGGAAGAGATGGACGGCAAGGAACATTGACAATCATCGGTGCGGTCTCACCCCCGGGTGGCGATTTCTCCGAACCGGTAACCCAGGCTTCTCTGCGTCTCACCGGTGTTTTTTGGGCTTTAGATACATCTTTAGCCTATCGCCGACATTTCCCTGCTATAAACTGGTCACAGAGTTTTACCCTTTATCAGGAAAATCTGAGAAAATGGTTTAAGGAAAATATTTCTTCGGATTGGGAACTCCTTTTAGGAAAGGTTCGAGAACTGCTCCAGAAAGAAGAAGATATCCAAAGAGTAGCTCAGGTTGTGGGTATTGAAGCTCTTCCCGAACAGGAGAGAATAATTTTAGAATCCTGCGGAATGATCCGAGAGGTTTTTCTCATCCAGAATGCCTTTGATCCCATTGATGGATTCTGTACTTTTAAAAGACAAAAGAAGCTTTTGGAAATAATTTTAAATTTCCATGAGTTTTCCTGGAATTATAAGGAGAAGAATCTCTCCTTTGAAGAGATAATTAACCATCCTTTAAAAGAAGAGATTGCTCGGCTTAAAGAATTGAAGGATGAAGATTTCTTTTCTAAAGTAGAAGAGCTTGAAAAAAAATTGGAATAGATGGAAAAGTTATCAACCTTTGAGTATCGAACGATAAAGAAGGTCTGCGGACCTTTGGTCTTTGTGGGAGGAATAAAGGATCCGGTCTATGGAAGTTTAGTCGAGATTGAACTTTACGATGGAACAAGAAGGACGGGTCAGATTATTGATGCCGGAGAAGATATTGTGGTGATCCAGGTATTTGAGGAGAATATCGGGATGGATTTGGAAAGGACAAAGGTCCGGTTAATTGAAAAGGAACTGAGATTAGAAGTTTCACCTCAGATTTTGGGTCGTATATTTGATGGCCGGGCAAAACCCAAAGACGGTCTTCCCGAATTGATCCCGGAGAAGAGTATTCCTATCTCTGGTTCAGCAATTAATCCCTATTCGCGAGATGTACCAGTTGACTTTATTGAGACAGGATTTAGTGCTATTGATGGTCTGAATACTTTGGTCCGCGGACAAAAGTTACCCATATTTTCTCTGGCTGGTCTTCCCGCAAATAAAATTATCAGTCAATTGGTTAAGCAGGCAGAAGTAAAAGGAGAAGAGCGGTTTGCGGTTGTATTTGCCGGTATGGGTATACCCTTTCGGGAGGCGAGTTTCTTTTTGGAGAGTTTTCAGACTTCTGGCAAGATGGAGAATACAGTCGTTTTTTTGAATTTAGCCGCTGATCCGGTTATTGAACGTCTACTTACTCCTCGCTATGCTCTTACTTGTGCAGAATATCTTGCTTTTGATTTAGATTTCCATGTCTTAGTAGTCTTACATGATATGACTAACTACTGTGAGGCTTTAAGACAGATATCCAGTAGCAAAGAAGAGATACCGGGAAGGAGAGGTTATCCGGGGTATATGTATACAGATTTAGCCTCGCTTTATGAACGTGCCGGTAGAATTAAAAAAAAACCAGGTTCAATTACCCAGATACCAATTTTAACCATGCCCCAAGATGATATAACCCATCCCATTGTGGATCTGACCGGATACATAACTGAAGGCCAAATTGTTCTTTCCCGAAGTCTGTACCAGAAAGGGATCTATCCTCCCATTGATGTTCTCCCGAGTCTTTCCAGGTTGATGAACCAGGGAATTGGAGAAGGTAAGACCAGAGAAGACCACCGTCAATTAGCCAATCAACTTTATGCTACTTATAGCCATGGAATTGACTTGAGGAAGTTAAGGGATATCGTGGGAGTTGAGGCATTGAGTGAGATGGATAAGAAATATCTAAAATTTTGTGATGAATTTGAGAAGGAATTTATCGGTCAAGGAGAGAGCCGGCGTTCCATTGAAGAGACACTAATGACCGGCTGGAGACTCTTAGCGGAATTTCCCACTTCGGAATTGAGACGGATCAGTAGAAAATTCTTAGAGACCTATTTGGAAAAACTGAAGGATTGGTGGAAATGGAGAGAGTGAGCCCCACCCGGATAAATCTTTTGTTGAAAAAGCAAGAGATAAAACAACTAATCTCAGGGATAGAACTCTTACGCCATAAAAAGGATGTACTCTTAAAAGAATTCTTTTCGGCGATAGGACCTCTTTCTTCCTTATACCAACAATTAGAAATCGCCAGTAAAAAAGCTCTATTTTCTCTTGTCCTCTCCTTAGGATTTTTGGGTAAAGAAAAGATTCTCTCCTATGGATTCAGTCCGGAGAGAGAGCTAGAGGTTGATTTACAGGAAAGGAATCTCTGGGGAGTGAGGGTTCCGGAATTGAAAGAGGAAGTAAATATAAAAAAATTAGAATTCGGCAAAATGGGTACTTCCGTCTACTTAGAGGATACGCAGGAAAAGTTTGCGGAATTTTTAAAAGTTTCCTTAAGAGTCTTACCTGAGGAGATAAAAATTAAACGTTTGGGTAAAGAGATAAAATCAATCTCCCGTAAAGTAAATTATTTGGAAAAATATGTTCTCCCTGCTCTCCTTTTTCAAGTCAAGTACATCCAAGAGAGTCTCAATGAATACGAAAGCCAAGATATATTTCGACTTAAAAGGATAAAAAAGAAGAAAATAGCGTAATCCTATGAGATGGTTAGGGATGGGTTTAGTCTCAGGAATAATGTATATGTTGGACACTCATTCTTTATTTAAAATAGTAACCCATGTTAAAATATAAAACCTTTAAGGGAGGATATCGTTTTAGGAATTTTTTAGGTCAACCGAGAGAGCAATTAAAAGAACTTCCCATTCCTCAGAGGGTGATTATCCCATTAAAACAGGGCTTCGGTGGGGAGGTTAAGCCCTTAGTTTCTCCGGGGGATAAGGTCTATGCCGGCCAGATTATTGGCCGTGATGATGAAAATGTTTCCAGTCCCGTGCACTCTTCCGTAAATGGCGAGGTTCTAAAGATAGAGAAGATAAATTATTTTAAGCAGGAAATTACTGCTATCTTTATTGAAGCTGAGCCAACTGCAGAGTGGAGACCCTTAGAAGGGTATTCTGCAGATTGGGGAAAACTTTCCCCTGAGAAGATAGAGGAATTGATTTATCTCTCGGGGTCTGCTTCTCTGGATAAGGAGGGCATACCTACAAGATTTAGAAGTTCTATTATTTCTCCCTCGGAAGTAGAAAATCTTATTATTCATGGGATAGGTTCGGAAATATATAATCTCTCTTTAAGATTACTTCTCTCCGGAAAAAATTTATTTCACTTTATTGAGGGGATAAGGATTTTGAAAAAGATTTTTCCTCAGGCAGAGGTGCATCTGGCTTTAAATAAAAATTTTAAGAAACTGGTGGAGGAGATTTCTAAGATTACCTCAGGATTTGACTGGCTTAAGATTTATGCCTTAGAGCCAAAGTATCCCCAGGGTTACGATGAGATGCTTGTTCCCACGCTGTTAGGTAGGCCATTTCCTTATGGTTACTCGGCGGCAAATATTGGGATTGTAATTCTAAATACTCAGGCGGTATTACATGTCTATGAAGCGGTTTGTGAAGGAAAACCTTTAATAGAAAGAACTATCGCCTTATGTGGAGAAGGTTTTAGAGAAAATTTGCATTTGAAGGTAAAGATTGGAACACCACTAAAAGAGATTTTCTCCCCATATTTAAGAAAAGATAAAGAGATGCGCCTGGTTCTGAATAGTCTTTTAACAGGAATAAGACTAAATATTTTCTCTTTACCCTTAAGTCGCACCTTCTCTCAGGTTATTGCTCTACCGGAGAATCGAGAAAGAGAATTTCTTTCTTTTCTCAGGCTAGGGATGAGGTCAGAGTCCTATACACGGACTTTTTTATCCGCTCTCCTGCGGGGAAAGAAGAAGTTAAATACCAATATCCACGGTGAGCCACGTCCCTGTATCTCCTGTGGATACTGTCAGGAAGTTTGTCCCGTAAGGATTATTCCTCATCTTTTATACCGTTTTATAGAAAGAAATATTATTGATGAGCGCCTGAGTAAATATGGAATATTTAATTGTCTGGAATGCAATCTCTGCAGTTTTGTCTGTCCTTCAAAACTACCTTTAGCAAAGACAATAAAAGATGGACAGGAAAGACTCATTACCATTGGCTGTGACCGGGCAAAATGTATCCTGCCCTATTTTGACCTTAAGGGTTTGGAAGAATACCGGGGGATAAAATGAAATTAGTGAAAAAATTTATAGAGGGGCTTTATCTAAAGAAGAGTTTAAAAAGATTTAAGCCGGTAATTAAAGCCTTAGACGAATTCTTCTTTGGCACAGATAAAGTAACCTACATCTCCCTGCGCTCTCCGCACATTTTGGATAATATAGATATAAAAAGATATATGTTTACAGTAATCATTGCTCTTATGCCTTCGGTTTTAGCGGCGATTTATCTTTATGGCTTACGGGTAATCTTGGTAATTTTTGTTTCTTACCTCGTAGGGGGGATGGTGGAAGTTATTTCGGCAATCTTTCGCAAGAAAGAAATTCAGGAAGGTTTTTTAGTTACCGGTCTTATTTTTCCCTTGCTCCTTCCTCCCACCATTCCCTTATGGATGGTAGGAGTAGGGATTTTCTTTGGCGTATTTATCGGTAAGGAAATCTTTGGGGGAACAGGGAGGAATATCTTTAATCCGGCTTTGGTGGGAAGATTGTTTATTACCATTTCTTTCCCCCAGGCGCTTACCACTTCTTGGGCAGAGCCCTTGAGAGGAGGTTTAGCCGGATTTTTGAGATACAAAAGTGATGCCCTTACTTCCGCTACCCCCTTGATCTCTTTTAAATCCGGACATACCTTGACTAATATCTCTGAACTTTTGATGGGCTTGTCTTCAGGAAGTATAGGAGAAACTTTTCGTCTCGGGGTAATCTTAGGAGGTTTGTTTTTGCTTTATACCCGGGTAGCCAATTGGCGGATTCCCCTTGCTTATTTAAGTTCAGTATTTATTCTCTCCTTCCTGGGAAATGTTTTTTTTCCTGATAAATTTGCTCCTCCTTTATTTCAATTATTTAGCGGGGGACTGCTCTTGGGAGCATTTTTTATGGCTACCGACCCGGTGACCAGTCCTTTTAGTGAATTAGGGAAATGGATTTTTGGTTTTGGTTGTGGATTACTCACAGTATTAATCCGCACCTTCTCCGGATATGTAGAAGGGGTGATGTTTAGTATAATCATAATGAATGGCTTCTCCCCCCTTATTGACCAGAGCATATTGAATTTTAGATACCGTTATCTTAAAAGATGAAAGAAAAGATAAAGATTGTTTTCTTTGTGTTTTGTTTGGGAAGTGTCTGT
This sequence comes from Candidatus Omnitrophota bacterium, assembly GCA_023818555.1. Lineage (GTDB taxonomy): Bacteria > Omnitrophota > Gorgyraeia > DTHP01 > DTHP01 > DTHP01. Next base: position 5,941 of record JAMWCG010000007.1, on the reverse strand, counting down.
GGCGGGTTTCTTAGTGGAATAAATGCTTATACCAGAGAACGCATTTTAAGAAATCAGGAATTGAAGATAAAGACTGCGGTTCTCAATGCGCTGGAGATAGATTATCCCCCGGAGAAAATAGAGGAAGTATTTAGTAAAAACATAGAGAAGATAGAGAATAAAGGAAGAGTGATTTACCGCACAGCCAAGCGAGAGGTGGCTATTCTTTTCTCTGGTCCTGGTTTGTGGGGGAATATTTCGGGAGTTTTGGCTCTAAAACCTGACTTAGAGACTATTCAAGGTATTCAAATAATCTCTCAGGAAGAAACTCCCGGATTAGGTGGCAGAATTGCTGAGAAGAGTTTTTTAGAAAGATTTGTAAATAAGAAAACAATTCCCCGACTTTTGCTCGTCCCGGAGGGAAAAGCAAAAAGAGAGAATGAAGTGGATGCCATCACGGGAGCAACAATGACCTCGCGTGCTTTTGAGGAGTTACTGAATAAAAGCATAGCCGATTTTCGCCTTTTGCTTAAAAAGGAGTAGCTATGAAAATTTACCGCTTAATTTATACGCGTGCAGGGAGAATCTTCGTTAATGGGGTCTGGAAGGACAATCCCATCTTCTGTATGATTTTAGGGATTTGTTCTACTTTGGCAGTTACTAACAGGGTGGAGAATGCTTTGGCGATGGGTGCGGGAGTTACTTTTGTTCTCTTGGCAACTTCTTTGCTTATTTCTTCTTTAAGGAAGATTATCCCCGCACGGATTCGGATGATTACCTACATGTTGGTCATTTCTACCTTTGTTATCTGTGTGGATAGGTTTTTAAAAGCCTATTTCCCCCGCATAAGTGAACAATTGGGCCCTTATGTAGGATTAATCATCACCAACTGTATTCTTATGGGAAGAGCGGAAGCCTTTGCGATAAAAAATCCTTTGGGGTATTCGCTTTTAGATGCCTTTTCCTGTGGTTTAGGGTATAGTTATACGCTTTTAATCTTATCAGTAATTCGTGAAATTTTAGCCTTCGGGACAATCTTAGGAAGGAGAGTAATGCCTGGAACCTGGACGAATTGGGTAATTATGGCAATGCCTGCCGGCGGATTTGTGCTTTTGGCTTTATACTTATGGATAATGCGTAACTTAGCCAAACTTGAACCAGAAAAAGGTGGGATATAGAGATGCAGACCCATCCTTTACTTATTTTCTTAGGCGCAATTTTTGCGCATAATATTGCCTTGGTTTATATCATTGGGATGTGTCCTTTGATTGTGATTTCCAAAAGTCTTAAAACCGCTCTGGGGATGGGGATTTCGGTGGTTTTTGTAGTTATCTTGACCGCTTGTTTAAACTGGCTAATTTATCATTTGATTCTTCTTCCTTTGGGGGTGGAGATTTTGGCTTACTTAATCTTCATTATTACCATTGCTACCAGTGTGCAGTTCTTAGAGATGGTTATTGAGCGATTTTTCCCTCCTCTGCAGGCTACCTTTGGAATATTTCTTCCCCTTATTACTGTAAATTGTATTGTTTTAGCAATTTCTCTCTTTATGGTTCTAAGAGATTATGATTTTATACGCACCTTTGCTTTTGCAGGAGGAACTTCTTTGGGGTGGGCTTTGGTGATTGTTACTTTAGCGGCGATTAAAGAAAGACTTATGCTTACGGGAGACATTCCTAAGGGGTTAAAGGGAGCAGGGATAACTATGGTCATTCTGGGTATTTTAGCCCTGGGATTTATGGGTTTTGCGGGGATGGTGAAAATGTAATGGTACTCATAATTCTATTGAATTTGACTCTGATTACCTTTACTCTCTTTCTTATCTTTATGGAGAGGCTTTTAATTAGATATGGAGAATGTAAGGTGATAATAAATAAAGAGAAAACATATTCTGCAGAAGAGGGAGAGACCCTTTTAGAGTTTTTGGGTAGAAAGAAGATTTTTATCCCTTCCGCCTGTGGAGGCAAAGCAACCTGTGGCCATTGTAAGGTAAAAGTTTTGAGTGGAGCAGGAAATATTCTTCCTACGGAAAAAGTATTTGTTAACTTGGAGGAGGCAAAGTCAGGAGTAAGGCTTGCTTGTCAGATAAAAATAAAGGAGCCGGTAGAGATATATCTTCCGGAATATCTTTTTGCAGCCAAGGAGTATATGGGTAGAGTAATAGAAAAGAAAGATTTAACTTATGATATAAAATTCCTGCGCATAAAATTATTGAATCAAGAGAGGATAAATTTTAAAGCCGGGCAATATATCCAACTTAAAATCCCCGGGACGGAAGAATTTCGTGCTTATTCTATTGCCTCTCCTCCTTATATAGACGACTATTTAGAGTTAATTGTAAGATTGATTCCCGGGGGACTTTGTTCTACATATGTCCATATGGCGCTGGAAATTGGTGATATTGTGAATTTTGCCGGACCCTTTGGAGAATTCTTTTTACACGAAGAATCGGAAAAGGAAATAATCTGTGTGGGGGGTGGTTCAGGGATGGCGCCTTTGCGCTCAATCATCT
>JAMWCG010000007.1:1964-3440 GCA_023818555.1 Candidatus Omnitrophota bacterium | reverse complement strand
TTATCTGAGAAAAAAGAAAATGCCCCGCAAAGTTATATATTTTTTTGGAGCAAGGAGAAAATGTGACCTTTATTATACCGAAGAATTTAGGGAATTAGAGAGAGAGTATTCTAATTTTAAATATGTCCCCGCTCTCTCTGAGCCAAAAGCAGATGACCACTGGGAGGGAGATACCGGTTTGATTACTCAGGTAGTAGAAAGGTATATCCGGGATGCTACCAATTCTGAAGCCTACCTCTGTGGGCCACCGATGATGATTGAAGCCGCTTTAAAAGTTTTAACCAAAAAGGGGATAAAACCAGAAAATATTTATTATGATAAATTTTGATTATTATCTGGAGAGAGAGCAGGTTGCGGAGAGGTTGTATTGGCTCATTAGATTAAGATGGTTAGCTATCTTAGGGGTAGTGGTAACGGTTTCTTTAGTGAAGGGGATTTTAAAAATTCCTCTTTTCTTATTCCCTCTTTCTGCCACGGTAGTATTTCTTACTTTTTATAATTTTGTATTCTTGTTCCTCCTCAAGAAAAAAAAGAGGGTTCTTAAAAACCATTCTCTTTTCTTAAACCGTATTGCTAATCTTCAGATTTCTTTGGACTTGTTGAGTTTGACTCTCCTACTGCATTTTTCAGGGGGGATAGAAAATCCTTTTATTTTCTATTTTATTTTCCATATGATTATTTCTGGGATTTTACTTTCTCCCCGTGCAAGTTTTTTTCAATCCTCTTTTGCCATTTTTATTTTTTCAATTATGGTGATACTTGAATATCTTGGGATATTACCCCACTATTGCTTGAAAGGATTTTTGCCTGTAGAACTTTATAGAAATAATCTTTATCTCGGGGGGATTCTTTTTGTTTTTATAACTACCTTATACCTATCTTCTTATATGGCGGGTTCTATATCCAAGAGATTAAAAGAAAGAGAAAAGAGCTTAAGAGAGGCAAATTTACTCTTAGAGGAGAAAGACCGTATAAAATCTCAGTATGTCTTAAGGGTTTCTCATAGTATTAAAGAAGACCTTTCGGTAATCTCGGTTTGTCTTGAGCCGGTAATAAAGGGAATAACCGGAGCACTTAATCCTCAACAATTTGATTTAGTGGAGAGAGCGCATCAAAGGGCAGAACAACTGATGGTTTTTGTTAAAGAACTCCTGGAAGTCACCAGGATAAAATTAATTAAAGAGTGGAAATTTGAATATTTTTCTCTCCAGGAAATTATTAAAGAAGTGGTCGGGTCCCTTTCTCCGAAGATAAAAGAGAAAAATATTTCTTTAGAAGATAATCTTTGCTCAGAAATAAATAAATTTATGGGAGCTAAAGAATATATGCGTGAAGCAGTTTATAATCTCTTAGCCAATGCCATAAAATATACCTCTCAGGGAGGGAAGATTGAAATAAATTTAGAAGAAAGAGAGGATGCCTTTGTATTTCAGATTAAGGATACCGGGATAGGTATCCCTGCGCAAGAAATTCCTT
>JAMWCG010000007.1:0-1954 GCA_023818555.1 Candidatus Omnitrophota bacterium | reverse complement strand
AAAAAATGCCCGCGATTGGGATAAAGAAGGAACGGGTCTGGGTCTCTCCATAGTGAGAGAAATCGTTGAACGGCATAAAGGCAAGATTGAGGTGGAATCTCAAGAGGGAAGGGGAAGTAAATTCCTCCTTTTTTTACCCAAGGGTAAGTATTAGAGATGTGTATCTCAAAGAATTTGAGTTTAGGGAGAATCATAGATATAATTAAGCATAGGGGTAGAGGTATGGGTTGTAATGCGCTTAATAAACCAGGAGGTAGAGATGGCCAAGATACTGATTATAGACGATGACCCAGATATGGTGAAGGCAATGAGGGTAGTTTTAGAGAGCAAAAATTATCAAGTAGAGACTGCCTCCAGTGGTAAAGAAGGGCTAAAGAAAGCAGAGCAGGGTAAGCCTGACCTTATTATTTTGGATGTGATGATGGAGAATCTGGATACAGGATTTGAGGTTTCCCGAGAACTTAAAAAGGACTGCATCCTTAAGGATATTCCTATACTTATGCTTACATCTATAAAAGAAAGAACAGGTTTAGATTTTGAAAAAGAAGCTGGAGATAAAGATTGGCTTCCGGTAGATGCTTATTGTGATAAACCGCTTAATCCCGATGATTTGGTGGCTAAAGTAGAAGCACTATTGCAAAAGAGACAATAAAAGAATCTAAGGAATAAACAAAAAAGGATTGTAGAGTTTAAGATGGAAAGAGAATTAACCTTATGGGAGCATCTTGCGGAGTTGAGAAAAAGGATTATTATCTCTTTGACCACTTTAATTCTTGCGAGTATAATCAGTTTTTCTTTTTCCCGTCATCTTTTGCGAATCTTAAAATTACCTGCTAAGGGAATGATTGATAAACTGGTTTTCTTCTCTCCTCAGGAAGCCTTTTTAATTTATCTACGCATTTCTCTCTTTTCTGGGATAGTTCTATCTCTTCCCATGATTCTCTATCAAATCTGGGCTTTCATTCTGCCTGCTCTGGGGGAACGGGCAAGGAGGTGGGTAACTTATTTTATTTTCTTTGGTTTAATTTCTTTTCTCTCAGGTTGTCTCTTTGCTTATTTCATTTTAATTCCTCCTGCTTTAAATTTTCTTTTAAATTTTGGGAAAGATCAATTGGAGCCAGTTATTTCCGCCACCCGTTATATCTCTTTTATTATTAGTTTAATTTTAGCCTCAGGTTTAGTATTTCAGATGCCGGTTTTGAGTTTTATCCTTACAAAAGCAGGTATAATCAACTTTCGTTTTTTAAGAAGAAAGTATCGCTATGCGATAGTGCTGGTGTTTATCGTGGCCGCCCTCATTACTCCTACTGTGGATGTTTTTAATCTCTTTCTTTTAGCGGTGCCCATGATATTTCTTTACGAATTGAGTATCTGGATTTCTTGGTTGGCTAAAAGAATATAAGATGACTGCCATTATTCTTGCCGGAGGGAAAGGGAAGCGGATGCATGGTAGAGATAAGGCTTTTCTGAGGATAAAGGGTGAGCCAATTATAAAGAGGCAATTGAGATTACTTAAGAGAATATTTAAACAGATTATCGTGGTTACCAATTTCCCTGAAAAATATAAAGATTTTAGAGGGATAAAGATAATCTCAGATATTGTCCCTTACGCAGGTCCCTTGGGAGGAATATATTCTGGACTTTCAGCCTCAAAGGATAAATATAATTTTGTGCTCGCCTGTGATATGCCATTTATAAATCTCTCACTTTTAAAATATATGCAAGGTCTGTGCAAAGGATACGATGTGGTGGTCCCAAAGATAAAAAAGAGATACCAACCTCTATATGCCTTTTATGCTCAGGATTGCCTTCCTAAGATAGAAATTTCCCTAAAGAAAATAAATTTGAAGGTCTTCACTCTTTATTCTCGTCTAAATGTAAGAGAGGTTTCAGAGTCTGAGGTTAGAAGATTCGGGAAACCAGAATTAATTTTTAAGAATATCAATACCCTTGG
>JAMWCG010000197.1 GCA_023818555.1 Candidatus Omnitrophota bacterium | reverse complement strand
AATGGCAATGCGCTCGCGGATGGAACGCTCAATACGGGTAAGACCGATTCTCACTTGATTCTGAACTAACTCTCCTACTGTTTTTACCCGACGATTTCCTAAATGGTCAATATCATCAGGGTCACCTATACCGTGTTTTAAATTTATTAAATATTTAACTGTCTCCACAACCGTCTCTAAGTCAAGCGTCCTTTTCTCTAAGGAAACTTTCATATTTAATTTACGATTGATAAGAAATCTCCCTACCCTTTCCAGGTCATAACGCCGCAGGTCAAAAAATAAACTATTTAGGAGTGTCTTTGCCGATTCCGCAGAAGCAGGGTAGGTTGGTCTTAATTTACGATATAAATCAAGTAAGGCTTCCTCCTGGTTTTTAGTAAAATCCCGCTTCAGAGTATTCACAATCTCTATCACATTGTTCTTTAAAACCTTAATCTTAGTAATTCCCAATTCCAGTTCACGCTCCAGAAGATTTTCCCGGGAAAGCCGGGTATACTTAGGAAGGATAATATGCTCGCTCTCGGGAAGTTTTATATCTTCCGCTAAAATCCTGCCTAAAATTGTTTTTAATTGTGCCCGCTCTTCTATACTTACCTCCTCTATTCCGCAGAAAGTCTTAATGATTTCTTCATCGGTAGAAAGCCCTAAAGCACGCAAGAAAGTAGTAGCGATAAATTTCCTTTTTCTATCTAAGATTACATAGAGGACATCATTTAAGTCAAACTCAAACTCTATCCAAGCTCCGTGGTAAGGGACAATCCTGGCAGAGTAAATCCGTTTCCCATTAGGATGAACTGTCCCCTCAAAAGAAACTCCGGGAGCACGATGCAATTGCGAAACGACCACTCTTTCATCTCCGTTAATCACAAAAGTTCCTTTCTCAGTCATGAGAGGCAGATCACAGATATAGACCTCCTGCTCCTTTATCTCTTTCTTGGTAACCAATCTAATCCTTGCTTTGAGCGGGCCAGCATAGGTTAAACCCCGCCTCCTCGCTTCTTCCTCCGTATATTTGGGTCTTCCCAAACTATAATTCACATATTCCAGGCGATAGGCTCCATCCGGGCTCTCAATGGGAAAAGTGCTCAAAAAAATCCCCTCCAGGCCCACGGGTTTCCGTTTTGTCTTAGGAATATCTGCCTGTAAAAAATTTGCATAAGAAGATTTCTGTATCTCCACCAGATCGGGAAGTGGAAAAGCATCAGGAATCTTAGAGAAACTTATTCTCTTCATTACTGCTCTCACCTCTTAAGTTTTACTTCAATTCTATTTTTGCCCCCACCTCTTCTAATTTCTTCTTAATATTCTGCGCCTCTTCCTTGGGAACTCCCGTCTTTATTGGTTTAGGGGCAGTGTCTACCAGGTCTTTTGCTTCCTTTAAACCTAAGTTGGTTATGGCACGGATTTCCTTAATCACCTTTATCTTATCCGCTCCTACTTCCGCAAGAATCACATCAAAAGTAGTCTTTTCCTCAACCGCCTCTCCTGCCGGAGTGGATTGTCCTGGTACTGCTACCCCTGCTTGCACGGGTGCTATTGCGGTTACCCCAAATCTCTCCTCAAAGGCTTTAACCAGTTCTGCCAGTTCCAGAACCGTTAACTGCTCAATAGATTTAATAATTCCCTCCAACTTCTCCGACAATTTTGTTTCCTCCATCCCTCATCCCTCCTTCTTTTTCTTCTCCATCCCTTTTAAGATAAGGTAAAATTTAGTAGGAAGATTTAACCCCTGTACCAAACGCAGAAAAATTCCTCGCAGGTAACCTGATAATTTCCCTAAGAGAATATGCGGGGGAGGCAGTTGCGACAATTCTCTAATTCTCTCCGAAGAAATAATCTGCGTATTAAGCAGACCCCCTTTAATCTTGAATTCAGGGAAATTCTTGCTGTAATCTACCAATACCTTAGAGATGGTTATCGGGTCATCTCCACCCAGAACCATACCCGTCTGCCCACTCAATAGCTGGATAAGCCCTTCCTTTTGGTTCTTTCTTAAAGCAAGCTGAGCCAGAGAATTTTTCACCACCATAAAGAGTGCAGAGTGTTTATGCAAGTTCCTTCTCAATTCCTCCAGATGGTTCACCTTCAATCTCTGAAATTCGGTGAGAAAAATATATGGACTTCTGCTAAACTTCTCGGCAAGTTCTTCTACGATTCTTTGCCTGTACCAACGGCCAAACTTTTCTTTATCTGTTTTAAGCAACATATCTTGTCCAATCTATTTTTATTCCCGGACCCATCGTCTTGGAAATTACCACATTCTTAATAAACTGCCCTTTAAAGGCAGGAGGTTTAGTTTTAAAATATTCTTTATAGACCTCATTCATTTTTGGAAAATCTTTTATGTCTTTTAAGTACACATTAACCTTTACTACACTTTCTAACGTTAGTCCAGCTGCTTCAAGTATACTTTTTATATTTTCTAAAACCTGCCTTGTCTGTTCCTTTATATCTCCAACTATTTTTTTTCCCGTTTTTGGGTCTATAGGCCCCTGTCCCGAGACAAATAGAAAATTTCCTGCTTTTAT
>JAMWCG010000196.1 GCA_023818555.1 Candidatus Omnitrophota bacterium | reverse complement strand
AGGATAAAAAAACTCCAGGAGGGTAATCGGTCTATTCTCCTTATAGCGTTTTAAAAAATCATCGCGTTCTAAGAGTCTTGCCACGGTATAGCGTGAGGCAAGGTCGAGAATGTTTTCAAACTTCATCTTTTCACACCAAGAGGAGTTATAAACTATTCTTGTCTTCTTTTGGTCAAGGATTTTAAAAATCTGCTTCTCATAGGTTAAGACATTCTTTTCCACTTCTGCGCGCGAAAGGGGTTTGCGGGTAGTAGAACGGCCAGAGGGGTCGCCAATCCTGGCGGTAAAATCACCGATGAGGAAATAAACCAAATGCCCCAGTTCCTGAAATAATTTCAATTTTCTCAAAAGAACAGTGTGCCCTAAGTGTAGATCCGGGGCAGAGGGGTCAAACCCAGCCTTTATCTTCAACGGTTTATTCTCTTTATAAGCACTTTTCAGTTTCGCCCGGAGTTCCTCCTCAGAAATAATCTCCACTGTCCCTCTTTTAAGTAATTCAATTTCTTTCTCTATCATCAAATTCCTCACGCTTCTTCACTGGTCAATCTTGTGCTCAATCCCACCTGCCTCTTTTCCTGCTCAATCTTTATTATTTTTACTTTGATTTTATCACCGATCTTATAAACCTCTTCCAGTTTATTGGCTAAAGTAGGGTCAATTTCGGAGATATGGACCAGTCCTTCTAACTCAGGAGAAAGCTCTACAAATACCCCGAAATTGGTAATCCGCGTAATTTTCCCTTCCATAACCGAACCGATTTTAAATTTCTCCATTAATTGTGGCCAAGGGTCGGGAATGAGTTGTTTTATACCTAAGTTCACCCGACGATTTTCTTGGTCCAGAGAAAGCACCACTGCCTCCACCTTCTCTCCTTTTTTCAAAACCTCAGCAGGATTCTTCAATCTCCGGGTCCAGGAAATATCAGAAATATGAATCATACCCTCTATTCCTTCTTCCAGTTCCACAAAGGCTCCGTAATCAGTAATGTGTTTTATTTTCCCTTTAACCCTTGTGCCCACAGGAAAATCATTGACGACTTTTGTCCAAGGGTCCTGCTCCAGTTGCTTTATGCTCAGGGAAATTTTTTTATTTTCTACATCTACACCAAGCACAATAACCTCTACCATATCGCCAATCGCCACTAATTCGTGAGGGTCGTGAATCTTTTTCGTCCAGGAAAATTCGGAAATATGTATAAGCCCCTCCACTCCTTTTTCCAATTCTACAAACGCCCCATAGGGAACTATGTTTACGATTTTCCCTTTTACCCGTGAACCTACGGGAAATTTTCTTTCCACTTCTTTCCAGGGATTTTCGGTCTTCTGTTTTAAGCCCAAGGAGACTTTATTATTCTCTTTGTCCACATTGAGAATGACCACTTCAATCTTATCTCCCAGAGCAAGCATCTCGGAAGGATGGCTAATTCTTCCCCAGGTCATATCGGTGATATGCAAAAGTCCGTCCACTCCACCCAAATCTATAAAGGCGCCGTAGTCAGTGATATTTTTTACAATCCCCGGCCGGATTTCTCCCTCTTTCATACTCTCTAACATTTTCTTCTTTGCCTCTTCCTTCTCCAAAAGCACCACATCCTTACGGGAAACTATCACATTACGCCGCGGTTTATTCATCTTTACAATTCTAAATTTTAGGGTTTGTCCCACCAATCTATCCATAACCGTAGGCCCTTTGGCTCCTGAAAGAGAAGCGGGAAGAAAGGCTTCCACTCCGATATCCACCATAAACCCACCCTTGACCTTACGCACTACCCTACCTTCAATCAAATCGCCTTCCTTGTAGTTTTCTACGATCCGTTCCCAACCTAAGGCACGGTCGGCTTTAAGTTTAGAAAGCACCACCATCCCCTGCTCGTTCTCTATGGCGTCTATGTAAACATCAATCTCTGCCCCTATTTTTATCCCCGCCGGGTCAACAAATTCTGCCCTGGAAAGAAATCCTTCTGCTTTGTATCCAATATCCACAATCACATCGTTGTTTCTTACATCCACAATTTTACCTTTAACAATACTTCCCTCTTCTAAGGCTTTAATCGTTGTCGCATAGATTTCAGCAAGTTCTTCTTTACTTAAACTTTCTTTTTTTTCTGCTTCGGACATTAATCTCACCTCCATTTTTTAAGATTTTTTGCTTCCCCACTTAGATTACGCAGCCTTTCCCAGAGCAACTCTACAATTTTCTCCACGGGATGGCTATCCGGCTCTACCGGCTTTCCTATCCAGGCAGAAATCTGCTTAAGACGAATAAAACAGGCACCCACGGGCAAAGCTAAATCTGTCCCTTTCAGATACACAGGCACGACTTTTACTTTTGTCTGCTGAGCAAGAAATCCCACCCCCAGTAAAGGTTTTCCCAATTCGCCATTAAGGGCGCGTTTCCCTTCCGGAAAAACTACCAGAATTTTATTTTTTTTCAAAATCCTTATCCCCTGACGCAACGCTCCGATATCCTGATACTCCCTCTTTAAAGGGATTGCTCCTAAACTCCTAATGAGGAGTGCGAAAATTCTATTATTAAATAAATCTTC
>JAMWCG010000006.1:10618-13162 GCA_023818555.1 Candidatus Omnitrophota bacterium | reverse complement strand
AGTATTCGGATCCAACATTAAAATCATATCCGACTCTTGAATCTCCTGAAATCCTCTGATGGAAGAACCATCAAAACCAATTCCCTCCTGCCAGATGCTCTTTACAGGGTCATCTATTTCCCATAATTCTGAGACAGGAATAGAAAAATGTTGCCAAAGTCCTGGCAGGTCATTAAACTTTAAATCCACAATCTGGATGTTATTTTCTTTAATCAGTTTTGATATCTTCTGGATATCACTTTCATTTACCTTACCATTCCAACGTATCTTAATCTCTTTACTTTCTCTCTTCCTTTTAGCCATTTTGTCCTCCTCCCCAAATAAAAAGGCGTTCTTTCAGAACGCCTTCGTCTTCTCTATTTTTGAATTTGTCTATACCAGCACTACTTCGTGCCCTTTAATTATACAAGTAAAAATTTTATTCTTTTGGTAACCCCTATAAAGCAGTTTCCCCTTTTTCTGAAGTGCGAATCCTGATTACCTCCTCTACCGGAGAAATAAAGATCTTGCCATCTCCAATCTCACCGGTTCTGGCAGATTCTATGATGGTATTAACAATTCGTTCAGTATCAATGTCTTTTACCACAATCTCTATCTTAATCTTGGGTAGAAGTTCAAGTTTATATTTTTCACCTCGCCACTGCTGAATAAAACCCTTTTGTCTACCATGCCCCTCAATCTCAGTAATCATCATTCCTGAACAACCAATTTTTCTTAAAGCCTGACGCACATCTTCCAATTTCTCTGGACGAATAATCACCTCTATTTTCTTCATAGTTTACCTCCCATTCTATTCTTTACTCTTAAACCCCAAAAAGGAGTAAGCGGGTTTCTTAGTTAAGAATTCTGGATAAGCAGAATTTCCATGTTCTCCCATATCTAAACCTTCAATCTCTTCTTGTAAACTCACCCGGATACCCATAGTTGCCTTTAATATTCCCCAAGCAATCAAGGAAACTGCAAAGGTGTATATACCTGCAGCGATTACACCGCTGAGTTGGGCAAAGAATAATTTCATACCCCCTCCAAAAAATAAACCATTTCCTGTAGAGACCCCCGCAATTTTATCTTGGGCAAATAGTCCTACGCAAAGCGTGCCAAAGACGCCATTTACCAGATGTACCGATAAAGCACCCACCGGGTCATCAATCTTTAATTTATCAAAACCAATAACTGACAAAACTACCAATATACCGGCAATTAATCCGATGAAAATGGAACTACCTACACTTACAAAGGCACAACCCGCAGTGATTGCCACTAGACCTGCTAAACATCCATTTAAGCTCATACCTAAATCCGGCTTACCTAAGAGAAGCCAAGAGGTAAGGGTAGAACTCATAATGGCAGCTGCAGCAGCAGTATTAGTAGTAACCGCAATATGACTTATCGCCACGGGGTCTGCAGTCATCGTTGAACCAGGGTTAAAACCAAACCAGCCAAACCAAAGCACAAAGGTTCCCAGAGTAGCCAAAGACAAATTGTGGCCAGGAATGGGATTAATGGCTTCCTTAGCATACTTACCAAACCTTGGACCTAATAATAACACTCCTGCTAAAGCTGCCCAACCTCCCACAGAATGAACTACCGTTGAACCAGCAAAATCAAACATCCCTTTTGCTTGCAGCCAACCTCCACCCCAGACCCAATGACCCACAATGGGATAAATAACCATAGTCATAATAAAGGAAAAAACTATAAAGGAAATGTATTTTATCCGCTCAGCCACAGCCCCGGAGACAATGGTGGCCGCGGTTCCACAGAAAACCAACTGGAAGAAAAATTTTGCCCACAAAGGAACACCTGTCCAGCTGAGGGCAGAATATACACCCTTATAAGCCTCACCAACTGCGGGTGAATTGTCTAACCCACTTACAAAAAATAGACCCTTTAACCCCATAAAAGGATTCCCATCGCCAAACATTAACCCCCAGCCCAAAAACAAAAACCCTAATGACGAAACCGCAAAAACAATAAAATTTTTAGATAAGATATTCACACAATTTTTCACCCGCGCAAAACCTGATTCCACCATGGCAAAACCTAAGTTCATAAAGAAAACAAGCTTGGCGGTAACTAAAACCCAGATAGTATCAATAACCACTTTCATATCCATCCTGCCCTCCTTCTTTCAAAAATCGATATCCACTTGCACAGTAAATGTATTGGCTAAATCTCGGTCGTTGTAAATGCCATAGCCAAAAATCATTGAAAGATTATCGGAAAACTTCCAAGCAAATCCTAAATTTAATGCCCCATAGGAACTCTTTGACCCTTGATAATCTACAGCTACCCAGAGCTTATCGGAAATTTCAGAAATTATTCTTTCCCAACAAGCCAGAATTCCCGCGTTATCTTTTTCTCCTGAATGTAAGAGTAAATCCGGATCTCCCCGAAAATATCCTAACGAAAACTTTCCTAAAGAAAGCTCTCCTACCGAGATAGTTTTCCCTGCTTTTCCATAAATTACATCGTAATCCGTTCTCTCTGAGCCAGACCTGTTTGTTCCCAGGTCATAAATCCCCACTGCCAGAGCAGGGAAAA
>JAMWCG010000006.1:0-10608 GCA_023818555.1 Candidatus Omnitrophota bacterium | reverse complement strand
TAGACTTTTTCAGGAATGCCTATCTTGGTATTAAAATATATGGGATAGTCATCTAAGGCGCCGTAGCCGGATTTGTGGTCAAAACCTACTTCCATCTGCAATTTTTCAAAAGGCAAAACCCCCACGGTCAAACCAAAGTTAGTAATTGTATTGGGACGATTTCCTGAAGAGTCTTTCTCTGCAGGTACATAAAAATCGCTGGTTATATGCCATTTCTTATAAGGTTGCACATCTGTGGAGGGTGCCCAGATATGGGTGGAAGGAGTAGCGTAAGCAAAATTTAAAATGCAAAATTCAAAAATCAAAACTACAAATCCGAAATTTTTAAATCTCCGCATCTCCTCCTCCTAAAAAATAAGGCGTCTTTTCCCTCTCGGAATTAAAGACGCCTGTGTCTTAAAAATAAGAAAAGGCGTTTTAAGAACGCCTTTGTTTATCTACGCCTCAATGCGATCCAACTATACAAGTAAAAAATTAGCCTTTTTGGTAACCCCCTTAAAAAATTAGTATAACTGTTTTGATATATTTTGGCGCCAGATGTTAAAAAAATCTAACATCTCCTTAAAATCCAAAAGTTCTACTACAAGAGATAATTCCGGAGAATCTTTTTTAAATTTATTTATCCTCTCTAAAGCTACGCCTAACCAATACAAATCAAAACCTGGATCCTTTATCTTTGCCTTCTCCATTAAATCTTCTGGACTGAACTTTTCTTTTTTGACTAAAAAAAATATATCAATAAAATCTCTTAAAGTGGCTCTACCAAAGAGGGCTAAAAGTTTATTGGAGGCAATATCTACAAGACTATCTATCTTTACTCCGGGAAACTCAACAGAATCCTTTGGTTCTTCAAAACGAAAGGGACTATCCTGGGCTAAATGTATGTCTGTAGATTCATTCTCTTTTTTTACAATGAGTTCAACAAAAGAAGCAAAACTGCGTCTTCTTTCTATGTCCAAGCCTCTTTTTCGTAATACCTCCTCTAATCGAAAACTGAAAGGAACGATTATCGCTTCTTCCTTACTAAAGAAATCCAAGTCATTGCTCTTACGGTGTCTTAAATAAAATTCTGCTAGGGCTGTTCCTCCAGTAAGGCAAAAATTATCACTCTCAGAAATACTACCAAATACCTTTAGTACTTCTTCTTGTATCCGACTCAGTAATCCCAAAAAAATCCTCCCAGAATTTACGCACCTCACAAGGTAAAAAAAATCTCAATCTTAAAAATGCCTCTTTAAATTGATTATATCCGACTTCTTTAAAAAGGGTCTTTATGTCTTCGGTATTGCCATGTGTAACTGTCTGTTGGACATACATATCTAAAACCGAAGGTTCGGATAAATCCAATTCTATATCATCTTTTAGATACCAGAATAGATGTGGCTTAGGTCTAATTTTGCGCATAAATATAATATAACATAGTATTACTAAATCTGCAATGAATTTATATCTTCTATCAATTTGATTTTCTTTTGATGTTAGCCTTAATCTTTACAATTCGGGCATGAGAGACTCCAAGTCTCTTTCCTATCTCTCTTGTAGTCAATCCTTCTAAACAAAGAGATAAGACTTCTTTTTCTCTTTTTGTGAGTCCATTGTCTTTTATCTCTTCAACTAACATCTTACTTCCTAGATAATTGAAGCAGAATTTAGGGTCTTTTAAATATAAGATCTCTTCTAAATCTGTGTCGTCATTATCAACTAATGAATCTATGCTGACTAAATTAACTTTTTCTTTTGCCTTGCGTAAGTAATTCTTCAAATGAAAGTAGCAACCCTGCAAGATATAACTGTCGGTTTTATCATCTAGTTTCCCTTTTTGAAAGTCCTGCCAGAGATGTAGTAATG
Organism: Candidatus Omnitrophota bacterium; assembly: GCA_023818555.1. Classification (GTDB taxonomy): domain Bacteria; phylum Omnitrophota; class Gorgyraeia; order DTHP01; family DTHP01; genus DTHP01. The sequence continues at coordinate 8,760 of JAMWCG010000006.1, read as the reverse complement.
CCTCTTGATATAAATCCTCATCATCAAAGTGGGAAGAATGACCGTTGAGTTTATAGGCTATTTTTTTTAAGTTAGGTGATATTCTTTTTAATAAATCTTCAAAACACATTTTATCCTCTATATTTATTAGTTATCGGCATCCTCCTGTCTTTACCAAATGCCTTAGGCGTAATCTTAATCCCCGGAGGAGCCTGTCTTCTCTTGTATTCACTTTTATCTACCATATTTAAAACCTTTCTTACCATTGCCTCCTCAAATCCTAATGAAATAATACTCTTTAGGTCTTTATCTTCTTCAATATAGGCTTTAAGAATTGGGTCTAAGGTTTCATAAACTGGTAAAGTATCACTGTCTTTTTGATTGGGCTTAAGTTCAGCAGTTGGTTCTTTGGTGAGAACGCGTTCAGGAATAACTGGATTTAGAGAATTTCTATATTTAGCCAATCTATAGACCAGTGTTTTGGGAACATCCTTGATTACCGCAAACCCTCCCGCCATATCTCCATATAGAGTAGCATAACCTGTGGACATCTCGGATTTATTTCCAGTGGTTAAAACCAACCAGCCAAATTTGTTTGAGAGTGCCATTAAGATATTTCCTCTTATACGGGCTTGCAAGTTTTCCTCAGTCACATCTCTCTCTAAACCCAGAAATTGTGGCTCTAAGACCATAAGATAAATCTTATATATCTGCTCAATGGAGATTTCGATCAATCTTATCCCTAAATTTCTTGCCAATTCCTTTACATCCTCTTCTGATTCTTTGGAAGAATACCTTGAAGGTAGAAATACACCTATGACATTCTCTTTCCCTAAGGCGTCTACTCCCAAGGTTGCCACCAGTGAAGAATCAATCCCACCACTTAAACCTACCACTACTTTTCTAAATCCATTTTTATTCACATAATCTTTAAGCCCTAAGAGAAGTGCTTGATAAATCTCAGCAATGGATTCAAGAGGTCTGATCTCCCTTTTAGATATAGGTTTTTTCTTTTTAACAGGGGATTGATCTGTAAGCGTAATTACTCTCTTTATCTTTTTGGCTCCCCCAGGAATATCCAAATCCAGCATCAACAAATCCTCCTTGAATGCTTCTGCCCGGGCAATAACTTTACCTCTACTATCTACAACCATACTCTGTCCATCAAAAATAAGTTCATCCTGTCCCCCTACTAAATTTACATAGACAATGTAAACTTTATTTTCCCTCGCCTGTTCCTGAACAATTTTTTCTCTCTCTTTGATTTTTCCCATATGATAAGGAGAGGCATTTAAAACAAAAATAATTTGAGCACCCATCTTAACCTGTTCTTTTATGGGACCATCTTTATGCCAGATATCTTCACAGATATTCACGCCAAAAATTATCTTATTATATCTAAAAATCAAGGGTTGGCTTCCGGGTTGAAAGTACCGCTTCTCATCAAAGACGCCATAATTGGGTAAAAACATCTTGTGATATATCCCATAAATCTTTTGCTTATAAATTATTCCTGAGGCATTATATAAATCTTTACCCTTTTTATCTACAAAACCTATGATCGCTATCAGATTATTAACCGTCTTTACTAATTCTCCTAACTTCTTTAAATTATCCTGGATAAACTTAGGCTTAAGTAAAAGGTCTTCAGGTGGATAGCCAGTGAGAGCTAACTCTGGGAAGGAAATTATATCTACTCCCCGGCCTTCTGCCTCCTGAATGTACTGCTGGATCTTTCGGCTATTACCCTCTAAATCACCTACTGTGGAATTTATTTGCCCAATGGCTAAACGTAAATTTTCCTCTTGCATATTTCTACCCCCAAAATAAAAATGTCTTCCAGCATTTCTGCCAGAAGACATCTCTGTCTTTTTCACCTCAATGTGGACAGATAATAATATACCATAAAATTTTCACTTGTCAAGTATTTTTTATCAAGCTGTGGATTGGGAAGAAACCAAGCAAAAAGAAAGGATTAGCAAAATCTATTTTTCAAGAGAAATTTATTGCTGGGGTGTGCGGAGGGGAATATATTTAAGAAACTCTCTCTTTGCCATAAGGAGAGATTTCTCTTAGCCGTGCAATAATCGGAGGTAGGTTCTTAATAATATAATCTATATCTTCCTCACTATTGTAACGGCTGAGGCTAAAACGGATAGAACCCTGAATAAAAGTAAAAGGAACTCCCATTGCCTTCAGTACATGAGAGGGGGTCAAAGAACCAGAGGTGCAGGCAGAGCCGGATGAGGCACAGATGCCTTTTTCATCAAGCATCAATAGAATCGCTTCTCCCTCAATAAACTCAAACCCAATATTTGTAGTGTTAGGAAGCCTATATTGAGGATGTCCATTAATCCGGGTGTGAGGTATTTTCTCTAAGATTGCTCTCTCCAATTTGTCGCGCAAGGCTTTAATCCGCGTTCTTTCTTCTCCCATGGCTTGCTTAGCTAACTGGCAGGCAACACCTAAACCTACAATTCCGGCCACATTTTCCGTGCCTCCCCGTCGGCCATGTTCCTGATGACCCCCTATTACGAGGGGCGTAAATCTTGTGCCTTTACGCACATACAGAGCACCAATCCCTTTTGGTGCATGTAACTTATGTCCGGATAATGACAAAAGGTCTACCGGTAATTCTGTGAGTTTAAAGGGAATTTTTCCCACTGCCTGCACTGCATCAGTATGAAAGACCACCCCTCTTATCCTGGCTATCTCGGCTATCTCTTCTATAGGGAAAATCACTCCTGTCTCATTATTTGCATACATTATAGAAATCACTGCTGTATCCTGGTCAATTGCACTCTTCAGCTCATTTATGTCTATCAATCCTTCACTATTTACCCCCAGATAAGTTACCCTATATCCTATTGTTTCTAAATAGTGGCATAAGTTCAGTACTGCCGAATGCTCTACTTTTGTGGTAATGATGTGTTTCTTATCAGGATAAGACCTCAGTGTACTCATTATTGCAGTATTATCACTTTCTGTCCCACCACTGGTAAAGATGATTTCGGAGGGGTCACTTGCACCCAAGAGGTCTGCGATAGCTTCTCTTGCCTGCTCAATGTATTTAGCGACTTTACCACCAAAGGTATGCATACTTGAGGGATTTCCGTATTCATCAGTGAGAAAGGGCTTCATTGCCTCAAATACCTCAGGTGCTACTTTGGTTGTGGCATTGTTATCTACATAAATTACTTTTTTCATTCCTTAACTTCCTCTACTCTAATATCTGTATCAACGAATTCTTTCAATTTTGATTCTACTAAAGCTTTTAAAGTTACTCCCGTAGCAGGGCAACCTAAACAGGTGCCTAAGAATTTCACATAAACTTTATTTCCTTCTATATCCAGAAGTTCAATATCTCCACCATCTGCTTTAAGTTGCGGTCGGATTTCCCTTTCAATAGTTTCCTGAATAAGAGAAATGCGCTGTAAATTTGTAAGTTTCTTTTTTATGGGCTCCTTCGGATGAACTTTTTTAGTTTCCTCTTTCTCCCAGAATTCTTTAAGCAATTTTTCTATCTCCGGTTTACACTTACCACATCCTCCTCCTGCCTTGGTAAAATTAGTAACCTCTTCTACAGTCCTCAGATTATTTTCTTTTATGGCACGAATTATCTTTTTATCGGTCACACTGAAACATTTACAGACAATTTTTTCTTCTCCCACTGTTTCTTTCTTAAAAGGTGCTCCTCTATAATTAGCAATTGCCGCCTCTAATGCCTCCATACCCATTACCGAGCAATGCATCTTTTCGTTCGGTAAACCTCCAAGGTATTCCGCGATATCCTTATTGGTAATTCTCGCTGCCTCATCAATGGTTTTGCCCTTAATCATCTCGGTCAATGCTGAAGAAGAGGCAATGGCACTTGCACAACCAAAGGTCTGAAACTTGGCATCTAAAATTTTATTTGTCTTTTTATCTATCCTTAGAGTAAGACGCAGAGCATCTCCACAGATAATATTGCCAACCTCTCCCACTGCATCGGGATTCTCAATCTCTCCCACATTCTTGGGGTTTTTGAACAATTCTTTTACTTTTTCAGAATAAAACCACATCTCTTCTCCTCTCCAAAGACATTCTTATACACAGAGAGTTTTTATATCATAATAAACAATGCCCTGTCAAATAAATTATAGCGTAATTTATTCTACTATATCTCCCACCACTGGCTCAAATTTTATACCCATCCTTTCCAGATACCTTCTGGCTTTCTCCAACTTTTCCTTTGAGCCACTTAATTCTAAAGTAACCTCGCCTACTTCTTCGGTAACTTTTGCTCTGCGAATATTGGGGATTATATCATACTTCTTAGCCATAGTATAGATCACGGGTTTCTTAATCAATTCTTTGGGAAAAACTAAATGGACCATCTGCTTTGCCATAGCTCATTCCTCCTTCCTTCTCAAATTACAAAATTCTTCATAATCTATCAACTCTCTTACCGTGGGGTTTTCTCCACAAACCGGACAGTTCGGGTCCCTGGGGACTTTTACCTGCCGAAAAGAGGAATCCAGAGCATTAAAGACCAGCAGTTTCCCGGTCAAAAGATTTCCTATCCCTAAAATATATTTCAGAACTTCATTGGCTTGAATTACGCCTATCACACCTGCGACCGCACCCAAAATCCCTGCCTCCTGGCAACTCGGCACAAGTCCAGGCGGAGGTGGCTCAGGAAAAAGACATCTGTAACAGGCACTCTCACCAGGTATAACTGTGATTGCCTGACCGTCAAATCTAAATATGCCGCCGTGCGAAAGTGGCTTACCCGATAAAACACAGGCGTCGTTTACTAAATAGCGTGTGGGGAAATTATCTGAACCATCCACAATAATATCGTAATCCTTGATAATATTTAAAATATTCTCCGAAGTGAGTCTGAGATTATAAGTAACCACCTTAACATCTGGATTTATCCCCACAAGTCTATCTTGAGCAGAGTCTACTTTTGCTCTTCCCACATCCTTTGTAGAATGAAGAATCTGCCTTTGCAGGTTGTTAAGTTCTACCTTATCTGAATCTACTATCCCTATCTTTCCTATGCCCGCAGAGGCTAAATATAAAGCAGCCGGAGAACCAAGTCCACCTGCACCTATGATTAAGACTCTGGCATTGCATAATTTTTCTTGACCTTTTCCGCCTACATTGGGCAGAATAATCTGTCTTGAGTATCTTTCAATCTGGTCTTCGCGTAATTTCATCATCTTCCTCTTAAATTTTTATGTTTTCCTCAAACGAAGTGAGGGTAGGTTTAATCTTTATTGGTTTGCCTATCTTTTCAGCAACTGCTTCCTGAGTTTTTAATCCATTACCGGTTATGCAAACGACGATAGATTCATCCCTGGGAATTTTACCCTGGGTAATAAGTTTTTTAGTCACGCCTAAAGTAACCCCTCCTGCGGTTTCCGTAAAAACCCCCTCACTTTTTGCTAAGAGTTTTATTGCCTCCACAATCTCCTCGTCAGAAACCTCTTCTGCCCAACCCCCCGATTCTTTTACCGTGCTCACTGCATATATTCCATCCGCAGGGTTCCCAATGGCTAAGGATTTGGCAATGGTGTTGGGTTTGACCGGCTTAATAATTTCGGAATTCTCCTTAACCGCAGTAATAATGGGGGCACAGCCTTTTGCTTGGGCAGCATAGACTTTAGTATCCAATTTATCAATCAAACCCAATTTATAGAGTTCTTTTAATCCCTTCCAAATTTTGGTAATCAAAGAACCCCCTGCACAAGGAACAATTATATGTTTAGGAGCGTGCCATCCGAGTTGTTCTGCAATTTCATAAGCAAAAGTTTTAGAACCTTCTGCATAATAAGGTCTTATATTTATATTCACAAAAGCCCATTTATATTTTGTGGCAATCTCCGAACATAACCTATTTACTTGGTCATAATTCCCTTCCACAGCCACCAAAATCGGATTATAGATAAGGGTTCCTATTATTTTGCCAAGTTCTAAATCTGCAGGAATGAAAATATATCTTTTTAATCCTGCCACTGCTGCTTGTGCGGCCACTGAATTGGCTAAATTGCCAGTAGAGGCACAAGCGACTGTATCAAAGCCAAATTCCTTTGCTTTGGATAAAGCCACCGCCACCACCCTATCTTTAAAAGATAAGGTAGGATGGTTTACCGAGTCATCTTTTAAATAGAGTTCCTTTACTCCCAACACCTTTTCTAAATTTTTTGCCCTTATTAAGGGAGTAAATCCTGTATTTAAACCGTCTGTGGGTTCCCCATCTATAGGTAGAAGTTCTTTATGCCGCCACATATTTTTAGGCCGGCACTCAATAATCTTTCTGGTTAGTTTCTTTTTTATCTTCTCGTAGTCATAGTCTACCTCTAAGGGGCCAAAACAGTATTCACACACATAGAGTGGTTCTTTAGGATATACTCTACCACATTCCCGGCACTTTAACCCTTTAATATAACTCATCTTTTCTCCCTGTCTTTTTAAAATTTTTCTATTATTACACTGTAAAATCCATTCTTCTTCTCTATCTTTAATATCCTGTGGCCATCTGCTTCCAAACTCTTAGGCACATTATTTATCGGCTCTCCCTCATCCAATAAAACTTCTAAGAGCTCTTTTGATTTTAAGTTTTCCAGAAATAACTTTGTCTTCACATAATTTATGGGGCAGGGTGTGCCTTTCAAATCTAATAAATATCTCTCCGCTTTACTGGCCACATCTTCTTTTGTTTTTAATTTAGGGAAATTAAAAGCAGAATCCATGCTCTGATATAGTTTCCGGATGTCCTTTAAGAATTCCTGAGCAAAGAAAAACCATTTTTCCCTCGCGTTAAAATCCAGATCTTCCTTAAGGGCTGAGAATTCCTCTTTTAAGGAAGAATATTTAGCATCCACTAAATCTTCTTTCACAAATTTATCCACAAATCCTGAAAAGACCTCTTCTTCGCTTCGGGGGTCTATCCCTCTTACTACCAATAAAGCTCGCGCAGTAAGAAGAATGCTTTTCTTTATCAGACTAATGGAATAATCTTCTTTCTCTGCCTGCTTAAGAGAAATCTCTGCTTCCCTAAGGTCTCCCTCAATCATATCTAATACACCCGCACCACATTCTCCCGGGCCCAAACCGCTTAAGGAAAACTCCTCGGTTCTTCCCCAATCAATATAAAAAGACCTGTCTTCTGCATAATCAGGAACATAGGTATATCTTTGCGCAATCTCACTTGCGATATCTTTTGCCCTTTCTGCAATGAATTTATAAATATCCGTCTTCTCATCTATCTCTTTCTCTATTTCTTTCAGAAAATCTTTTAAGAACAAAACTGCATTTTTAGCCGGGATTAAAATTCCTGTATCAGCAGCGAGTTTAGTTTCATCTAAGGCAATCCTACCTCCCAGAAAGACTCGGTAAAAGGGAAGAGGTCTTGTCTTTATCTTTCTTACTGCACCGCAAAAAGAGACCATCCCTAAGGGATGCTGACCACAGGCATTGGGACAGCCGTTTATCTTTATCTTTATTTTATCAAATATCTTACTGAAAAGGAAATCTTCTTTTAGCATCTTCTCTAATTCCTTTGCCAAACCCGGAGAATTGCATAAACCAAGATTACAGGTAGTAGAACCTTTACAGGCAACAATATCTATAAGGGTTTGGGGATATAGAAAATCTAAAGAAAGTGTTTTTAATTTGCGATAGAGATTATATAAATGTTCTATTGGCATATTTACTATATATAAATTCTGCTCCTGAGAGGTGCGCAGTTCAACTTGCGAAAATTCAGAAATTATCTTTACTAATTCTTTAGCAGTTTCAGCCTCTAAATCTCCACGAGGAATGCGTAACTTAACAATAAAAAAGCCAGCCTGTTTCTGGAGTTGACAATTATATTTTAAAAATGCCTTGAATTCTTCCTCGGCAATATCGGGCAAAGGAACAGTTCTGTAAGCAGGATAATTAAACTCTATTTTTCTTAAGGAGATATATTCATTTTCTTTTATCTCTTTAAGTTCACTGAGATAATATTCTTTAAATTTATCCAGGCCGATGTCTTGAATAAGAAATCTTAAGCGATTATGATGTTTGTTTCTTCTGTCTCCATATTTATAAAAGGTATTTCTAATCGCAGAAATCACATAACCTAAATCTTTACGCAAGACAAAATCCTCTAAAAGTTTACCCTTTAAAGAAATTGCTCCCATACCTCCGCCTACAAAAACTCGGTATCCTTGCTGCGCATCTCTGGTTATGGCTAATAATCCTACATCGTTTACCAGACAACCTGCGCAGTCTAAAGAACATCCGGAAAAGGCAATTTTAAATTTGCGGGGTAGATTATAAGAAATCTCATCGCTGATAAGATATTCGCTTAAAGCAATCGCATCTTCCCTTACATCAAATAACTCCTCTTGACAGACTCCTGCTAAGGGACAAGCAGTGACATTTCTTACCGTATTTCCTCCTCCTCCCCGCGAAGAAAGTTCGTAGTCCTTTAAAAAATTATGGACTTTAATAATATCTTCTATCTTTAGATTATGGATCTGAATATCTTGGCGTGTAGTGATGTGAAGTATACCGTCTCCATAAATTTCGGAACATTCTGCCAAGGCTTTAAGTTGAGAAGGTAAAATTACTCCTCCGGGTATCCTTATTCTTGCCATAAAAACTTTCCCACCGCGATGAGAGTAATTCCCCCAAGGAACCCTTATCCCCGAGAATCTTTGCCAAGAGGACTTGCCTTCTAAATAATCATTTATTGCTTTGTTGTAACTGGCTAAATCTTCCTTTATCTTTTGGGGTAATTTAAAC
>JAMWCG010000195.1 GCA_023818555.1 Candidatus Omnitrophota bacterium | reverse complement strand
ATCTCGATAATCCCTATGCTGGTTTATTAGTGGAGGCAAGGTTAGTGAAGAGCAAAGAAAAGGGTGGGGCAGTAAGAGAGGTCTGGTTTTATGATAAGGAGGGGAAATTGACGGAGAAGAAGAAATTTATCTGGGTGGAAGATAAACAGGGTAATATTCTGACCAGTTTTTATAAATTCCCCCGAGAATTAAAACTTAAAGATGGTTTTGTCTTTGTCCCGGAAAATAGAGCAGGAATTGTGCCTTTACCTGAAGAGCCAATAAAGGTATATAAAGTAAAAGAAACCGACTTGCTTAAGATTGAGTTAAAAGATGGGGAAATAGAGAAAGTTCAATTTCAGGAAAAACCCGGAGGACCGTGGATAATGGCTCAATGGAGAAAATACCTGGGAAAAACCATTAGTTACAGGATAAATGGGGATGGAACTTTGAGTATTACCAGTATTTCCGGGAGAGGAAATGTAAATCTCTCTCCTCTCAAGCCGATAGAATTATCTCTTAATGGGATAAGTGGGAGTAATACCGAGGAGAAGGCAATGCAGTTGACTGAGAGATATGAAGAAAGTCAGAAGAGGGAAGCAATCCGGGTGGAAAAGGTTAATGAATACGGACCAATTGGCTATGATATTCTTTCGCATACTCAGAAGGGGATAAGTCCGTTTGAGGAGCGGAAGATTGAGGTAAAGGGAAGCACGCTTGAAGATGGTCCTATTGGCTGGACAGGAAATGAGATTGGAACTGCGGAAGTGGAAGGGAAGCTTTATTATCTTTATATTGTGGTTATTAATAGTGATAAAGCCCGGCTTTATATAATTCAAGACCCCTTTAATTTATTAAAGCCTTATGAAAATGGTGGATAGAGAAAGGAATTTTTGATAAAATAAAAATGATGGCTTATTTTTTACTTATATTTCTGGTGGTTAATTTTTCCCATTGCGGAGAGAGAAATTACTTCTCCGCCTTGCGGAGAGTAAGAGAGGTTTCTCCGGCAAGTTTTATTCTCCAGCGCATTCCCGCAGAAGACTATCTAAAGCGAAATATGGTTACGGGAATATTTACAGAATTAGGGAGGTTTGTTAGTGAGGAGAAACTGGGAGAACTGCTTAAAGGTATTTCTCTGGATAAGCATAAATTACGCACGGTAATCGGAGAAAAGTTAGAAAGGAAAGAGATCAATGTAGTGACAGTAATAGAGATGATAAATGAAGTAATAGAACAGTTGCGGAGTAAGGGAGAAGCTATCCGCAATTTTAGTGCGGAAGAAAAGATGCGCTTAGTGGAGAGCGTAGTTTCTGCGCTTTTTGAGGTGGAGGAGATAAGTCTGGATGGGGAGGGGAATTACATCTTCTATGTTTATCGGGAGGAGAAGAGAGAGGAGATTATTCCGGCAGAATTTTTAAGCGAAACTCCCCGCAGTTGGGAGGAAAAACTTGCTTTTTATGTGCGTTTTTATGCCTGGTATTATCAGAACTATTATGGAGAAGAACGCAGAGATGAAGAGACGCGTTCTCTAATAGAAAGAAACAAGACAGGCCGTTACCATTTCCTGGAAATAGCTGACCCCAGAGTGGTGGTGGTAAATTTGGTAAAATTGCAGAAATTTTTTGATGCTGTCTCCAGTAGAAAAATTAAGGTTTTGGAATATCCACTTCTTTCCGCGCGCAATGTGGAATATGTGATTAATCGGGCAAAAGCGCTGGATAGATTGGTAAAGGAAAAAGGGCTGAAGGTAAGTTATCGTTTTGGGGAAGGGATTGAAATTACTGACCCGGAGATTTTAACCATTAGTGCGCAAAATATAGAAGCAAATCTTGAACTCCTGAACGCAAATGGACTTACCTTTGAGCGCTTTAAAGGGGATGGCCGTTTAAATTTATATAAAGAGCTTCTCTTCATTTCTAATTTTAAACTTTCTACCAACTTGAGATTTCTTAAGCATATCATAGAAATAGAGGGTCAAAAAATAGACATTTTTAAAAACGCCTATCTTTTAAAACAACCCTTTATGCGTCTGCAGAACAATTATATGGTTTTAAAAATCTTAGGGGCAGAGATTACGCCTGCCCGTCTAAATTATACGGAAGAAAAGTTACATAATGAATTAAACAATGGGAAGATTCCTACACAGGGATTTATTCTTGAGCAGGTTAAAACCCTTACCACCAATATAAAAACGATGCTTCCTGCCCAACAAGATTTTGTTGACTGGTATACGCAAGAGGACATTCCTTCGGAGGAGAAAGAGAGGAGGAAAGGTTTTTATACTCAACGGCAAGAGGCAGGGATAATTTTTGATAAGTATGGTTTTAAAGACCTGCCTATCCCCAAGTATTCTCTCTTTTCTTTGATGACCCATATTTATCTCACCAACCGTTTAGGCTTGGCAGTAATGGAGTTTGCAGGAATTGTTCTAAGAAATCCCGAGAAACTGAATTTAGATTTGGGGGAATCTTTGCGTGAGAAATATAAATTAAATGCTGAGGATGCTGAGAGACTGAACTGGGTGATTGGTCTGGAGATTAGCAAAAGTAAATAAATCTCCTTTCAATACCTTTCAATCTGTAAAAGGAGAGCATAAACTAAA
>JAMWCG010000194.1 GCA_023818555.1 Candidatus Omnitrophota bacterium | reverse complement strand
AATGGGTCTTCTACAAAGTATTCTTTCTCAGTTCCCTTCTTCCCGATATGCAAGTGATAGGGATTCCCCACAATCCCACTTTGCATAAATTCTTCTGCCTGAGAGAAAGAGACAATTTTCTCCTGCACAAGATTCCTCAGGCTTTCCCAGGAAATCTTGGTCATCCGGTCAAAGATTAAACGGCGATAATCTCTTTCCTTAAAGAAATTTCCTTTTACAGGGAAGTCTTTTTTGAGAAGGATAAATTTATTATCCTTCAATTTGTAAAGGTCGTAAGAAAATTCTATTTTGTATTTCCCGTATTCTGCCCAGATTTTTCCAGTCTCTATCTCTCTAAGATTGGCGAGCGGGTCAAGAAAAAGTTTCTTTTCTCCGTTTAAGTAGACAATCTGCACGAAGACAAAAGTGAAATGCTTATCTTTGAAAATCCCATTTAGAGGAGCGTCGGTTAATATTTTCTGGTCTATGCCCATTTTCCACTGGTGGGGTTTTAATAAAAGTTTACCCTGGTGAGAAAAGATTGCTCCCTGTGAGAGAAGGTAGTATTCTTCGGGTTTATCCTTATTTATGAGATATCCTTGAGAAGAAAATTCTATGTTCTCAAATAATTCTCTATCCTCCTTGATTCTTCTCAGATTCATCTTCTCTTTAAGAAAGAGATTTCTCCGGTAGAGGAGGAAGTATTGGTTCTCCTTTTTTTCACCCGAAGAATAGAAAGGGATATGGTCTCGCATAACTCCTTCCAGAGAAACCACTTTCTGACGCCGGGCATCAAAATTATGTCCTACATAATTTAAGGGATGCCATATCCCGGTATTTAAAATCTGGTAATCGCTTATATATCCACCGGGTTTTCTTAAGAAAAAGGGATTATAAGCTTCACGGTTCCGGGCAAAAATAAATATTTTTTCACCAAATTCTTTTTTTGCCTCCAGGATTAAACGAATCTCTTCTTCAATAAGGCGGTCTTCCTCGCTATCACTGTGGTAAATAAAGACAAGATGACTTTTAGGCTGGAGATTGTTTCTTAAAGCCCGGAGTCCCTGAGTGATGCCGGCATAAACATCACTGATACTTTTTGCCTTTTGGGGAATGTAGAGACAGGAAAAGAAATTTACAGGGATTATTTCTGTTTTCTGCATAAATGGGTCTTCTTTTAGAGAAATAGGTTTTTTAAGAAGATAGTAAAAAGCAGAGAGAAGAAGATAAGGGATTTCAGAAAAAATTTCTTTAAATAAAAAACTGGTTAAGGCAATAATAAAAATAGAGGAGGTAAACCAATGAAAAATTATAAAAGCAAATACAAAGGTAAATGTGAGATTAATTAATTCCCAGGGTAAAAGAAAGCCTCCCTTGATGAAAAGAAGATGTCTTGTCTTTTTCAATTCCTGAGGGCTTTTTGCATTGATGAGTTTTATAAGATTAATAATGGTTTCTCCCAGAATCTTTAAGAACCCCCAAGCGATAAAAACAAAGATAACAATGGAGATTGTAAAACCCATTTAGTCTAAGCGATTTAGCCCCAAGGAAAGGGCGATTTCTTTTGCTCTAAAAAACTCCTCTTGAGTTATGGCTCTGTTTATCTCCGGGAAACAGTATGCCTCTCCGCAGGGTCTATATTGGGACATAATATTTATGTAACTATTAGAGGAAACCTCTTGAGCAATGAATTCCATAATTTCCTTTGTTTCTGCTAAAGCGTTAGGCATTACTAAATGGCGGATGAGCAGGCCCCGCTGGGCAATCCCATTCTCAATAACTAAATCACCTACTTGTTGATGCATCTTTTTAAGGATGATTTTTAAATTTTCAAAATAGTCTGGTGCGGAAGCAAACCTTTCAGAAATTAGAGAAGAAGAAAATTTCGTATCCGGCATATAGATATCCATTATTCCTTCCAAAAGGTCAATTACCTCTTCCGATTCGTATCCTCCACAATTATAGACTAAGGGGATTTTGAGTCCTTCTTCCAGAGCAATAATCAAAGCTGTGATAATCTGCGGAACAAAGTGGGTGGGAGTGACCAGATTTATATTATGACAACCAAGTTTCTGTAAATAAAGCATCATCTCTGCCAAATCTTGGGGGGATACCTCTTTCCCTTCACCCCGATGACTTATTTCATAATTCTGGCAGAAGACACACTTGAGATTACAGTGGCTGAAGAAAATCGTTCCTGAACCGTATTTTCCTACTAAACAGGCTTCTTCTCCAAAATGGGGAAAATATGAGGAGACAGTTACCTTCTCTCCCCCTCCGCAGAACCCTCTTTCTCCCTTTAGCCGTTTTACCCGGCATTTGCGTGGACAGAGTTGACAGGGGGAAAGGAGTTTTTTTAGTCTCTTCTCTTTTTCCCTCACTTCATTTCTATTTTTTATATATAGAGGAATCATAAAGTCTCTGCAAGAAAATTTTTAAAAGCCGAAGAAAGAGCGCTTTCTACCTTCTGGATAATTAACACTCCTGCCGGACTTTCATAAAAAGCTCTACCGAGGTTGAGGAAATTTATTGTCTCTTTTTTAATTAGGTCTAAATAAATGAGCATTTCTTTTTTAGAAGGTTTTGAAGAGTAACGACTTGAAAGA
>JAMWCG010000193.1 GCA_023818555.1 Candidatus Omnitrophota bacterium | reverse complement strand
AGATACTTGTTTGTGCAGGAAGAATTCCTAACTCTCGCAACTTAGGGTTAGAAAATTTAGGAATTGATTTACAAAAAGGTTGGATTGTGGTTAACGATTATTTAATGACCAGTATCCCAAACATATTTGCGATTGGTGATGTAATTGGTAAAAGCCTTCTTGCCCATGTGGCGATGTTCCAGGGAGAAAGGGTTATAGAAAATATTGCTGGAGGAAATAAAAAGATTGATTATAATGTAATTCCCAATTGCATTTATACCTTTCCAGAAGTGGCTACAGTGGGTATAAAAGAGAATCAGGCAAAAGAGATGGGTTTAGATTATAAAAGCGGTAAATTTCCTTTTCGTGCTTTAGGGAAAGCCCACACGGTAGGAGAGAGAGAAGGGTTTTTAAAATTAATAGTGGATAGAAAAGAAGAAACTATCTTAGGAGCGCAGGCAATTGGTTATCAGGTTACAGAGATTATTCCTGAGTTAGCCCTCGCCATTAAAAATAGAATCAAAGTAAAAGAAATTTTGGAAACAATCCATGCTCATCCCACTTTTTCAGAGATAATCCCGGAAGCAATTTTTTCCGCGCTTAATTTTCCACTGCATACAGTATGAAAATAATTTTTATTGACTTGTCTCTGAAAAGATTTGAAGAGGTTCAATCATTTCAGGAGAATATCTTAAGGAAGAAAAAAGATGGTTTTGGTGATGATGTAATTTTATGCAGTCAATTCTATCCGGTAATTACCTTAGGAAGGAATGCAAAAATTGAAGATATCTTAATAGATGAAGAGACTTTAAAAAAAGAAAGAATTTCTCTTTTTAAAACCAACCGGGGGGGAGGGGTAACTCTGCATCTTCCAGGACAATGGGTTATCTATCCCATTTTTGATTTAGCAAATTGGAAGAAGGACATTAAATTCTTTTTATCTTTGTTAGGAAATTGGATTATCAAATTTCTTTCTCTATACAATCTCAAAGCAGAATTTGATGAGAAATTGCCGGGAGTTTACATAGAAGAGAGAAAAATCTGTTTCCTGGGAATTGGGATAAGCAAATGGATCACCCTTCATGGCTTGAGTATAAATATCAATCCCCCGTTAAACTATTTTAGTTACATTAATCCCTGTGGAATAGTGAAATTAAAAGTTACCTCCTTAAAAGAAGAACTCAAAAATTTACCTCCGGAAGAAGATTTGAAAGAGAATTTGCTTAAGGCTTTAGAGAATGAGATAAAAAATAGAGGATTTTCTTATGAAATTGTCAACACCTCCCCATTGGTTAGTCAAGCGCTTTTATAACACAGAGGAATTTCAAGAGGTTAAAGAAACTCTAAAAAGACTCAACTTAAGAACTGTCTGTGAAGAAGCACTCTGTCCTAATTTGAGTGAGTGTTTTTCGCAAAAGAGACTTACCTTCCTTATCTTAGGAACTGCCTGCACAAGAAATTGCAGTTTCTGTTTTGTAAAGAAAGAGAGAAAAAATTTATCTTGGGAGGAGGAGGTTTATAATATTCTGCAGGCAGTTAAATATTTAGAGATAAAACATCTTGTGCTTACCTCAGTGACGCGTGACGACCTTCCGGATAAAGGGGCAGGACAATTCTCCCGGATAATAAAAAATGTAAAATCAATTTTCCTTTCCACTACTGTGGAAGCGCTCATTCCTGATTTCGGAGGGGAGAATTCTCTTATTGAACTGGTAATTAAAAGTGGCTTGGACATACTCAATCATAATCTTGAGACTGTGCCTCGTTTATATCCTTTGGTCAGACCCCAGGCAGATTATGGCCGTTCCTTAAAAGTCTTGAAAATAGCCAAAAAATTTGGTAGTTTAACTAAATCCGGGCTCATCTTAGGTTTGGGTGAGAAAGAAGAGGAAGTAATAAAAGTAATGAAAGATTTAAATAGCATAGGAGTAGATATCCTGACTTTAGGACAATATCTTAAACCGGCTAAAAATAAATTAGAAGTCAGAGAATACATCACTCCGGAGAAATTTGAATTTTATAAGGCCTATCAGGAGATTTATGAATTCTGCAATATAGATCTGTCTACGCTTTATCTGGATATGATTAAAGGTAGACTCTATACTTATGCACCAGATTCACTTGAGAGACGTTCAGCTCAGACTACTATTTATGAGATACTAAATATCTTAGTAAGATTGATTGCGCCTATTTTAGTTTTTACAGCAGAAGAGATATGGCAGAATATGCCCAAAGAGAAAAAAGACAGTTCTCTATCTAGTGTTCATCTATCGGATTGGCCACAATATAACCCTATTTTTGGTCAAGATGATTTACTTGCCAAACAAGAAGATATAGGTGGGCAGTTAGAGGTAGCTATCAGATTAATTCCGGATGTTACCAAGGCATTGGAGGAAACGCGTTCACAGGGATTAATCGGGAGTTCTTTCGATGCTAAAATAAAACTGTTGACAAACGATGAAAAGCATTATAAATATTTAGAAAGTTTGAAAGAGGATTTGGTTGAGATTTTTAAAGTTTCTGAAGTCCAGATAACCAAACAGGATAAAATTGATGTTGGGTTATTTAAAAGTAGCAGTTATCCTGATATTGCAATAGAGATTGAAAAAGCAC
>JAMWCG010000192.1 GCA_023818555.1 Candidatus Omnitrophota bacterium | reverse complement strand
CCTATCTTCGGTTCGCTTCTTCTTAAAATTATGCTTTCGCGTTTCGCGCGCATAACCTCGGGTTTGCTTAAGAGCGGTATTCCGGTCATCCAGACCATGGAATTGGTCTCCCAGACCATGAATAATCTAATATTGACAAAATCAATTGAAGAGATAAAAACTGCAATCAGTGCAGGAAAGGGGATGAGCGAAGCAATGAAACAAAATAAGATTTTCCCTCCCATGATTATCCAGATGGTAGCGATTGGTGAGGAGACAGGTAGATTGGATGATTTATTGGCTAAAGTCTCCGATTATTATGATTATCAAACAAATTATACTATCAAGAATCTTACCACATTGCTTGAGCCAATCTTACTTTTGGTGTTGGGAAGTGGTGTCCTCTTTATCGCCTTGGCAATTTTTCTACCCATGTGGAATTTAATCTATCTTTTCCGCCGTTAAAATAAGTTACAGGGTGGAAAAAAACTTACCACTTTTATCGTCATACATTCCAAATACTTGGAGCAAAATTTTCTGGGTGTATAAATAAATTACAGCGAGAGGAGATTTTTTTCCAATTTTTTCCCCTCACCAAGAAGAAGGATTATTTCTTTAACTTCAATATATAAAAGAGTTATAACTTTTCTCTTTTAGGAGAGAAGAAAAGGCATAAAATTTGCTAAAAATTAAGGTGAAGAAAGGAGGTGAAAAATGAAAGGAATTAAAGGTTTTACCCTGATTGAGTTGGTGATTATCATTGTGATTATTGGCATCCTGGCAGCCATTGCCATTCCCAAGTATCTTGATTTACAGAACGAGGCAAAAACAGCTGCTGAGAAAGGGACCGTAGGCGGAGTACGGGCAGGAATTGAAATCTATTTTGCTAAGAATAAAGCCTTTCCCTCTGCTTTAGATTCCGCCGCTAATGGTGCCTGCAGTCCGACAAATTTATGCTTTACTACGGTCCTTACGGATGGGATTGATGCGGATTGGACAAAATCTGGTAATGCCTATACAGGACCAACGGGAAAAACCTATACCTATGATGCGGCAACAGGAACATTTCAATAATATTGCAGGATGAACATTTTGTCCAAAAAGGCAGGAAAGAAGGTTCTGGCGTTAGACTTAGATGCTGAGGTTAATAGTTTAGTCTATGTGGAACTGTTACCCTCAGATATAAGAATTATCGGTTGGAAGGTAATTGATTTATTTGACATTGCCATCTCAGAAAAGGGAGATTACCTCAGAGATGCTTTGGTCAATTTCCTTAAGGAATTCAGTATTACGAGGAGGGAAGTGCATATTTCTCTTCATGGTCCATCAGTTTATACAAGCTATCTTGCTCTTCCCTCACTCCCTCCTAAAGATATTCCTCAGGCATTAAAATGGCAACTCCCGGGAAAGATTCCTTTTCCCATAGAAGGGACAATTTTTGATTATGAACTGATAAGCGAAAAGATTGAGTCTGATGGTGTGAAGAAGATAACCCTGGCTGTGGTTTCCGCTTTAAAAGAAGAGATTGAAAAATTATGTGGCTTGGTGGAAAAGGCTGGCCTTCATCCCGCCAAGATTAGTCTCTCTCCCTTCTGTTTTAGAAATCTCATTTCGCTTCTCAAAGAATTTACTCCGGATAAGGTATTTGCCTGTTTAGAAATTGGCTGGCAGAATTCAGAATTTTCATTTTATCAAGAAAAAAAACCTATTTTTTCTCGTCAAATCCCTGTGGGGATTAACAATTTTGTGCACGCTCTGCAAACCGCAATTGTTTATAATAGGACTCCTCTATCCTTATCAAGTCAGCAAGCCTACAGGATTCTCAAAGAGGTAGGTTTGCCCCCCGACACTGCCGGGGATTGGCAGGGTTTTCCCTATTCCCAGATTATCGTCCTTCTGCGCCCGGAGTTAGAAAAATTAGTTATAGAATTAAATCGTTCCTTAGATTATTTCACCTCCAATTTTAAAGAAGGCACAATAGAGAAAATTTTTGTTACCGGCCCTGGTTTGACCCTGAAAGGGATGCTTAAATTTCTGGAAGAGAATATAAATAACAAAATAGAAATCCTTCCCATTATGGTGAAAGGAGTTCCTCAGCAAGAATCAGTGGTTATTGCTTGTGCCTTAGGAAATGCCCTCGCTGAGGAACCTAAACCAAACTTAACTCCTCCTGAATTTAGAAAAAGTTGGTCTCTCTTGTGGGAGAAGGTTTTTCCCTTTTTTATTTTTACTATCCTTGGATTTCTTCTGGTTAGAGTATTCATTTTAAATATAGATATGAATATATATAAAAAACAAATTAATTTTATTAATCGTCAGCAACCCCTCATTAATACACTATTGGCTATAAGTGAGGAGGTGCATTCGCGTGAAAGAATTAAAGATGAATTAGCAAAAGGGAGGTTGGATTTTTCTTGGGTATTGAAAGAAATTAGACAGATTATTCCCTCTAATGTAATGTTAACTAAATTAGATATTAATGGTGAACAGAATCTCTTAGAATTAGAGGGAATAGTCTTTTTTACACCTATGTCTGAGACTACCTTGACCAAAATCATAAATTGTTTAGAAAACACAAAAATCTTTGAGAGATCTTCTCTTAATTGGATAATTAATTACCAGAACAGTAGACAAA
>JAMWCG010000191.1 GCA_023818555.1 Candidatus Omnitrophota bacterium | reverse complement strand
AGGCAACTTTTAACCCTGGCACCAGCATTTCTTCAAATTGGTATCCATTACCTTCTCTGGGATTTACAGGTGTAGATTTTAGTATTTTAGAAGGAACATTACATGCTTGGGTCTATGATTACAGCTACGCAATGGTAGGAGGTTCAAAGACTCCAATGAATAATGGACTCATTGCGATTCTAACTTATCCAGATAATGCTCCTATGGCTTGGGATACCTCATATTATGGTACAGGGTGGGCTTTTGCAGATTATGCTGGAAATATTTTGATTAACCCTCCCTTTGGAAAAGACCTTAATTTCGCAGATGGTAATATAACATGGAGTGCTGTTCCTATTCCACCAACTTTGATTCTGCTTGGCAGTGGATTATTGGGAGTTATAGGTCTGAGGCGCAAATTTCATTTTTAAATTTATTTATATATTTGAGGTTTCCTTCTCCCATAGTGGGAGAAATTTTTATAAAAATCATTCTCTCTGCTGGGAGAGGAGGTTTATTTCCTTTCGTTCTAAGTAAGAGGATTTTAATTCAATTTTCTTTCATCCAATTTCCTCTCTCAGCTGAAGAGAAGATTTTAATTCTAATCCCCTCTTCACCTCAAGAGAGAGTCTCCACTAATTCCCTCTCCCCGTCGTGGGAGAGGGTAAGGGTGAGGGGAAAATCAAAAAAGGCAGGATAATGTAAAATTTTATTTCAGGGTAAATATATGGAAATGAGAGAAAAAAGAAAGCCTGGTTTCTTTCTTTTAGGAAAACCAGGCTTTCTCTTTTTTATAGAATCTTATTAGCCAATTTCCTTTCCCCATGGTGAAGATGATTTAAACCAAATTTCCTCTCCCTATGGGGAAAAGGACTTAAACCCAATTTTTTCTCCCCCTTGGAAGAGAGAATTTCCATTACATCCCTCTCCCCATTGGGGGAGAGGGATTGGGTGAGGGGAAAAGATAAACTAAAATGATAAAAAATAAATTCGTTCAAAATAAAAAGAAAGTTAGGAAGGATCTTAACCAACAAAAATCTAAATATCTTAAAAAAAGAGCACTTATAAAAATCATAATAATATTTTTAATTTTTGGGATATTAGCAATAGTTGTTTATTCATTATCTTCATCTTCAAAAAAGCGAATTTCGCTTTTTGAAAGATCATCTTCAAAGCTTGCCTATGGTAAAGGAATCTCCTTCGTTGAATATCATGGGGATAAAAAGGTCTATGCGGTATCAATTGATAGCTTTTCAATTGAGCGAGAAAAATTGGGGCCATTTTCGATAGGCCCTTTAAGTGTGGCACATTTGAAGAATGTAAAGGTAGATATATATCTGGATGAAGCGGAGGGAGAGATTTCCCCTCATCCTAACCTTCTCCCCCTCCGCCCGGAGCGGACCCGCCTCTGGCGGGAAGGGGAGAAGGAAGAAAGAGTTGTCCCCCAACGAGAGAAAGGAAAAAGTAGTGAAAATCCTCTCCCCCCGGGGGAGAGAACGGAGGTGAGGGGGGGTGAGAAACAAGGTCTTAATTTAGAAAATCCCCTTTCAGGGATAAAACGAAATCTTCCTAAAGAAATTAAAAAAGTAAGAGGCATCAAGCTGAAAGATATATCATTTAACATCTGGAGGGATGAGAAAAAGATATTTAGTATCTCAAGTGAATCAGCAACTATAGATAAAGAAACAGGAGATATCATCTTTACTGGTCATGCAACCATAGATGCGGGAAATAATGGAAAGCTTGTTTCTCATCGAATCCGATGGAGCAAAAAGACTCAGCTTTTTAGGATTACAGATGCTTATTATTTAATTAAAGATGGAAGAAGAACTGAGGGGAAGGGGATCGAAACAGATTATTTATTGAGAAAGATCAATTATAATTTTTAATCTCCCCTATCCCCTCCTTACTAAGGAGGGGGAAAAGAGTGGCCCTTTTCCAAGTAAAGGAAAAGAAGGGGGCGCCTTACATGGAAGGGTAATTTTGGAAAGGAATTAACACCTCCCCTTTTTAAGGGGAGGTATGGAGGGATTAAAAAAGGAGGGGAAAATGGTTGATAGAAAATTCAAACAATTCATTGATCAAAAAATCTCTTTTGTCTTTATTTCTTTTTTGGCCATTATTCTCCATTTCGCTTTTTTACAAAAAGCTTTTGCAACCACTGCTGAGGAATATTTTCAGCAGGGGAAATCAGCCTTAGAACACCTGCAGCTCGAAAATGCCCACAATAATTTTCAATCAGCCCTGAGCCTTGACCCAAATCATCAGGGCGCAAATTTATTCTATGCCTTAACCCGAATACTTATGATCTCAAAATCAACAGCTTTTAATACCCTTCTTGATAGAGCAGGAATAAGCTCTACAGGCCGTGATATTTTTAACTGGACGGCTGATTTTACAAGAGACGCAGAAGGAAGAGTTATCCTTCCCGAAAATTCACCAACAAGCGGCGAGTTACAATCATTTGCAAAAAATAACATACTTCCTGAGGTTACTGGTGCCTTAGGAAATTTATCCAAGGTAGCAAACAGTTATCAAACAAGTTACAGATGGATATTTGAAAATGGGTCAGGCTCAATTAGCAGTCCGAATATCCTTACTGATAACACAAAAAATTGGAGTGTTAATGAATTGGTTG
>JAMWCG010000005.1 GCA_023818555.1 Candidatus Omnitrophota bacterium | reverse complement strand
TTTGCGGATTATAATAAAAAGGAAATAGCGGAAGGAAGAAATCCTCTTTTCTTTCTTTCCCGGAAAATGGATATGCTTACTGGAGAGAGAACCGCCACTTTCTTAAATTCTTCCTTTATTCAGGAAAGGGAAGGTTCAGCAATTCCTGAAAAACCTTTCTTAAGCCGGGAAGAAAATATAATTCCCAAGGCTGTTCCCGAGAGAGAAAGTCAGAGAACTTTTCCCACGCGTTCTTCAGAGACCCTGGAACTTAAACCTCCTTTGCTCTTAATTAAGGAGATGCCTTCTTCGCTTTGGAATTATCTCGGGAGCGAAGAAGAGAAGTTGGCAATTAAGGTGCGTTTTTTCGTCACTGAAGAGGGGATAGTGCGGCTTGTGGAACTTTGTTCTTTCAGTGGCAATCCGGAATGGGATATTTCGGTGATGAAAAGAGTCAAGGGATGGACTTTTCTTCCCACTGGTAAAGGAGAGAGTTGGTATGAGATAGAATTTCCTTCTCGGATTATGGCAAAGAAGAATGATTAATCTTGACTTTTCACTGGCTATTGGGTTATATTTATTATTAACGCTTCTGGTAGTAGCGCTCTGGTGGATAATTTTTGAAAACCAGGTAAAGAAAAAAGGGGTTTTGCGTCTTTTGCCGAAAAGGAATGTCTGGCATTGCTCCATCTGTGCCCATATTTACATTGATAAAGAAGGCGAGCTCTCGGTATGTCCACGCTGTAAAAGTTATAATATCCGAGAGGAAAGAAGAGAAAGGGGTGAGGAAGAATGATTACTGAGATTGGTATTACCGCAGGAGACATCTGGCATTATCTTGATGAACACGGTCAGGTTACGCTCTCTAATCTTGTTTCGGGGATAGACAAACCGAGAGATTTAATCCTTATGAGTTTAGGCTGGTTAGCGCGAGAAGGACATGTGGTCTTAGAAGGCGAAAGTGATTATCGGGTTTCTTTACGCAGGTAGGTTAACTGAGGGTGCTTTCCCAATTTAAATTTTTCTATTCTCCTCATTATGAGGTGGACTTAGGTCCTCATATTTTCCCCACCTTAAAATATAGACTTATTAAAATATTTTTAACGGAGGAATTAAGCCTTAAGGAAGAAAATTTTATTTCTCCCGGGCGAGCAGAGAAAGAAACAGTTTGTCTGGTGCATACCGGTGAATATTTTGATAAATTGAAAAATAGCCGTTTATCCCTGGAGGAACTGATTCGTTTAGAGATTCCCATGGATGAGAAAATTTTTGTAGCATCTCTCATCTGTGTGGAAGGAACATATTTAGCCAGTCGTTTTGCCTGGGAGAATGGTTTGGGTATTCATA
This sequence comes from Candidatus Omnitrophota bacterium, assembly GCA_023818555.1. Lineage (GTDB taxonomy): Bacteria > Omnitrophota > Gorgyraeia > DTHP01 > DTHP01 > DTHP01. Next base: position 12,182 of record JAMWCG010000005.1, on the reverse strand, counting down.
TTGGGGGAGGATTTCATCATGCCTTTCCTGACCATGGTGAAGGTTTCTGTGTCTTTAATGACATCGCCATTGCCATAAAGAGATTGCAGAAGGAGAAACTGATAAAGAAGGCAATGGTAATTGATTGTGACCTCCATCAGGGAAACGGAACCGCCTTCATCTTTCAGAAGGATAAAAATGTTTTTACCTTTTCTATCCATCAAGAAAACAACTATCCTTTTCATAAACCTCCCAGTAGCTTAGATATCGGTTTAGAAGATGGAGCAAGTGATGTGGAATATTTAGAAGAATTGCAGAAAAACATTCCCCGCATAATTAACGATTTTAAACCGGATTTCATTCTCTATCAGGCAGGAGCAGACCCCTATGAGAAGGACCAGTTGGGAGGACTGAAATTGACTAAAGAAGGTTTAAAAGAAAGAGATAGGTTTATCTTTACACAGGCGAAAGAAAATCGTATCCCCATTGCGGTTACTTTAGGTGGAGGATATGCCTTTGATATAAAAGATACGGTGGAGATACATTGTAATACCATTCTGGAGGCGCTAAAGATTATGGGAGGAAAGGATTGAAGAGGGAGAGAATTGCCCATAGGAAGTTGCAGAGGTTGAAGGAAATTTTAAAGAATTTAGATTCGGTAATTGTAGCATTTTCAGGAGGAGTAGATTCTACATTTCTTCTAAAAGTAGCCTCTGAGGTATTGGGTAAGAATAGGGTTTTAGCAGTCACCGCCTGTTCAGAGACATATCCAGAGAGAGAATACAGAGAGGCAAAAAGAATGGCCCGGGGACTGGGGATAGAACACCTTACCATTTTTACGGAAGAATTAAAAAACAGTTCTTTTCGTGCTAATCCCACAAATCGCTGTTTTTACTGTAAAGACGAACTTTTTAAGAAATTGCAAGCGCTGGCGAGGGAGAGGGGATTTAAGGCAGTAGTTGATGGGACAAACTATGAGGATAGTTTTGATTATCGCCCCGGAGGAAAAGCAAAAGAAAAATGGAATGTTTTCAGTCCCCTACAGGAAGTAGGTTTGCTAAAAGAAGAGATTCGCTTTCTGGCAAAAAAATTTCGCCTTCCCAACTGGAATAAACCTTCCCAAGCCTGTCTTGCTTCGCGTTTTCCTTACCGGGTAGAAATTTCCACTCCGCGTTTGAAGATGATAGAAAGCGCAGAAGAATTTTTTAGGAAAAAAGGATTTAGAAAGATAAGATTGCGTTACCATGGGGAGATTGCCCGGATTGAAGTAGGGAAGAAAGAAATCTATAAATTTTTTCGTAAATCTTTAAGAGAAGAAGTGGTAAAAGAACTTAAGAGAATTGGTTTTTGTTATGTTACTCTGGACCTGGAGGGATATCGGAGGGGAAGTCTAAATTTGCATTTAAAATAAAGCAGGCCTTGACGATTTGAGAAAGTTGTGTTATATCTTTTTAAGAATAAATTTGATAAAGTAGAACCTATTTAATTTAAAAAGGAGGGAAGATGAAAAGACTATTTTTTATAACCATAATTAATTTTCTATTTCTGGGCATAAATAGGTTGGCCTCGGATAATAATTATAGAACGAATAAAGAGCAAGTCTATTTGCGGAGGGTGAGAAATAATTCGCTTGCTGAATTGAAGAATGGGCTCCTTTTAGTGGAGGAAAGTGACCTTTCTAAAGGATTAGAAGGCCAGATAAAAGCAGCCAGAGAACTGGCAAAGAGAGGAAGTGTGGAAGCAGTAGAGATTCTTGCCGAAGTTTTACGCACTCCATTTATTCAGCCTAATTCTCTTCTCAGCATAATTTCTGCGCTTTCTGCAGGAGAAATTAGTCTCGCTAAAGCTGGGGAAGAGATTGAAAAGTTTGTAGCCTCGCTCCCCGCAGCTTATCGTGAATATATAGAAAGTTTTGTTTTTTTTCAGCATCTCCTTGCACAGATGAAGACAGGAGAGATTCCTCCGGAAGAAGGGGGTGCTGATTTAAGAAGATTCCTCGGTGCTACCGGTCCGGAAGGCACCACAGTATTCGGAGGGGTAGAAGTCCTGCGGGGAGAAAGCAGTGGAGTAGATTTAGCTTGGTTAAAGGAGATAAAAGAAAAATTAGAACTCAAGCGATACCATTCCTTTGAAAGTCTTACTCCTGTATATTATGCTGCCAAGGATATAAGACAGGCTTTCATCAATGACCCTGAATTGCTTTTCTGGAAGAAAAATGAAAGTTTTGTTGAACTTTTAAATAATATGGAGACACAGCGTATTTCTCCTGAAGAAGCAGAAAAAGAATTAGGAAAATTTTTACAAGATGCGCAAGAATTTTTGGGAAAACTTAATGAACTCGCACACGAATTAGAACGAAAAGCAATTACTTCTCCCCAAGCGGTTGCTCAGATAAAGGAGAATTTGAAGGAGCAAAGATTTTCCTTCTGGAAAGAAAATAAACGGCTAAGTAAAATAATCTCTGCTCTGGAGGATGGTAAATTGGATAATCAAGAAGCCGCGGAAGAACTGCGTTATTTTTTTGCCAAACATTTAAATTTCCCTTTTCCCGTATCTGAGGCAGTCTTAGAGAGTTTAGGAGAAATAGCAACCCATGCCTCTGCTCCGGGTGCTTCCTTGGCTAAGGTAAAGTTATTGGAAATGTTAAGACAATATTATCACTATTCTTTAAATTCTGGTGCTGATAGGATATTACTCTATACTGCAGACTGGAATGCCCGTTTAAGGGAAATTGCCTTTAAAGCCTTGGGGAAAATAGATGACCCGGAGGTCGTAGAGATGATAAATTTTGCCTTAACCGGGGAAAAGTTAACCTCCAGAAGGGGAGATAGTTACCCTCCTGAAGATTGTCTGGAAACAGAGCCGAGTGTGGTTCGTTTACTCTTAAATTTATTAGCGGAAAAATCTCCCTCCCAGGCAATAGAATCTATTAAATTGATTTTTAGTCGCCATTATGAGATTGAACTTCCCGCTCTAATTTATACCAGACCCCCTGCTGGTTGGAGAAAAGGAGAGGAAGCTTTCTGGTTTAGAGGAAACAAGGTAGAACTGCTTTACGATAATGCGTTTTATGACCGCGAGAGAAAAGGATTTGTTAATCTTAAATTAATTGCCGTAGAATCCCTGTATAAAATAGCTAAAAGTCATCCTGAGCTCCGTGGCAAAGTTTTAGAAGTATTAAGCTATATTCTCAATCGGGAAAAGAGTGCAAAGATTAAAAGCATAGAGCAAGGGGGGACAAGAATGGTAATTAATGAGAAAGATGTGGAATTATATAAAGATGCTCCCTGGCAATATAGAAAAGTTCACATCCTCGTTTTGCAGGATGCTCCGCTTATGAAAAGAGTGGAAGAGATTAAGAAAGAATTGGAAAAACCCTGAAAGGATGGTTTTGTGAGAAAGATAAGTCACTATTTTACTTTCTTTCTTCTTTTTATGGGAGGGGAATCCCTTTTATCTTTCCCTTTCTTTTACTCACTTTCACTACGGCGGGTGCGGGGAGAGATTTCTTTTATCTCAGCTATAGAGAGAGTAGAGTCCTTTAGTTCTCTCTATAAGAGAATGGGAATAGGTCCTTTTGGTAATTACCAGGAAATCGGAGATGTTTTTAAAGAGATTCATAGAGAAAAAAAACCTGCGCGCCTGCAGAAGTTACTTAACTTGGATAAACTTTTACTTCAGAGCGAGATTACTCAATTGTATAGTTGGATAGAATATCTGTTTCATCACCAAAGAGAAGAGTTTAAAAGATATTTAGAAAGTGCCCGAGACCTTTTGAAAAATATTGCTGATGATGAAAATAGTTTTTCTCCGGAGTTACGGCTTAAAGCAGGAAAAGCCAATGCAGAAATCAGAAGCAATCTTTCTCCTGAGACCTTAGAGAATTATAAAAAAGCGGGCCGGGCTATTTTTGAATTTTATAATTATCTTAAAGAGATTGACCATCAAGAATTGTTAATTAAAATTCCCCGGGATTTGATTTTTGGAGTATTAGATGCTGGAGAGAAGATACTGCTGGAAAGAAAAAATATTTTACCGGGGGATGTTTTACCCTATTTGACTTTAATCTCCGATTGGATGATTTTTGAAACGGTTTTAAAAGGTAGAGTTCCACTTGAGGAGATCTGGCCTGAGGCAAGAAGCAGAGGATGGCTAAATCAAAAAAATTTAGAGATAGGTAATAAAATTGGACTCTGGCCAATGCTTGAACCTTTATTGGGGATTCAAGATGGGGTATTTAAGTGGAAAGGAAGGGAAGTAAAGGAAAGAGAAAGATTAAAGAATCTGGTGAAGGCATTTATCAGGATTACGGAAGCCTTACAACCCTGGAATGAGCCCGAATTTGACATCTGGCAAAAAGATGAAGCTTATTTCTTAGATTTGGGGTCGGGAATCGGTGCCTATTTACCTTTTTTGGCTAAACTCTATCCCTCAACCCATTTTGTAGGTATAGAGATAGACAACCAGCGCGCAATCTGGGCACAAGATTGGTTGAGTTTATTTCCGGATGTTTCTAAAAGAATTAAAATAATTCAAGGAGATGTTACTAAATTGGAAGAACTTTTTGAAAATGTTTCGGAATTGAGAGGCTGGAAAGATAAGCCTAAAAAGATATTTAACCTGCATTATCCGGTAATTAGGGTATATCTGGAAAGGGAGGAATATTCTCTTTTACAGAATTTGTTTTCTGATATTGCTCAATCTATGCCAGGAGAAAACTGGTTCAGCACAGACATTAGTCGTGATTTAGGACAAAGCAGCGATACTTATAAATTATGGGAAGGAATCTTTAACAGTTTAGGAGCATTTAAGAAAACTTTACATGAGTATGTTCCTGGAGACCCCTGGGCACAACCAGTTTTTGCTTTTCTTTTTAATCTTTTTAATCATAACTTTAATGGGAATAATATGCAGGTCTATCTTAAAACCTCCCAAAGAGAAGCCTTAGAGAAAATCAGTAATTTATTTGAGAATATGAACGGGATTAAAAAAGATTCAGAGATAGGAAGTGTAGCCAGTCAATTTTTAGAATCGTCTTTGGAGAGGGATTTTGTGAGAATACTCTATTATGACTGGAGTTTTCGTTTTCCGGATGGCGAGACTATTTTTGAGAAAGTAAAGAAAATCTTGCTTAAATACGATGTTATCCATCAAAGTTCTTCTGTAAATTGGGAGAGAGTGGCCAGGGAAATAAGGGAGTTATTGAGGATTTTGGGAGGAGGATGAAAAAGATAAAAGAAAGGAGGAAAAGTGAGCGAAAGGATAGAAAAGATATTTGGGTTAGCAATTTTTATCTTTTTCTGTACTGTTTATTTTCTCACCGAGACTTCTGCAATTCAGCAAAACAATCTCTTTTCCCGGCGGGTACGCGAGAATGAAGTTGTCTTTCGGGAAGGAGGATTTCGCTTTGAAGCACGGGCAGGCCAGGGAGCGGAAACCGCCTCCCATATTCTTCAGAAGGCACTTTTTTTAGAAAATCATTGGTCAGTGAGCACCCCTGAATATGGCCCAGCTCAGAGCGGTTCTCCCATGCGTGTGCATATAAGGACCGCTAATCAACAGATTATAGACCGGAGTTATGTAGAAGAACCGGATTGGTTAATTATCTTCTCCGGCAGTTTATTGGAGGAATTGGGAGAGAATTTATTTTCTGGCTTGAAATCTAATGGGATATTGTTGCTTAATACTGGCTACCGGGAGGACATTGGTTATTTAAATTTGCTCCCTCCGCCCTCTGAGGAACAGAAATTTTATTATATTCCTGCAAGAGATATTGCCTCTGAGGTTATCGGAACCGAAAGAGGAGAAAATGTGGTAATGTTAGGAGCACTTGTAAGGGTTACTAAGTTGATTAAGCTATCTTCTCTCTTGGAAGCAATCAGGAGTCATTTGAGCGAAAAATTAAAACTGCCTCCCGCAGTGGTAGAGAAGAATGTCCAGGCCGCTCGCCGGGGATATGAGGAGGTAAGGGTATATTCCAAACCATAGTTTTTAAGATGAGGAAAATAAAAATCGGTCCTCACTTTTTAAGGAGAAATTTAATTTGTTTGTGGATATTTTCCCCTATTTTCCCAGAGACAAAGAAGATATTTTAAATTCTCCTTCCTTAGTTCTGAAGCCAGAGAATGGATTGTTAAGGGAAAGTGAGATATACCTTAATTCAACTAATGAAGAGTAAATTTTTATCATTTATACTTATTCTCTTAAATTGTCTGGAAATAAATTTAGCAGGCAGAGATTTTAGGGAAAGCTATAGTAGAGTCTTGCGTCGGATTAAGGAAAGTCATGTTTTCTCTCCTTTCCAAATCAGCCTGATTAAGAACCTTTCCGCCTTAACTGTGGCTTTAAAACAAAGGACTTATATTTTAATAAAAGCTTTAGAGTTAGATTTCAGTCACGATGATGTGGGTAGATTAAAGAAAGGAAAATTGTCTCCTGAGGAATTTGCACAACTTCTGAAAGAATTAGGAAATAAACTAAACCAACCCTACCTGGAAGCGGATTACCGGATTTACGAGAGGGCTTATGAGGAACTTTTCTCCTCGGGGGTTCCGGGTATTTTAAAAAATGGAGAAATAAAGATAAATGCCACGGAATTTCCTGACCGCTACTTAAATTTCGCACATTTTGATTTAATGAGTATCTATGTGCAAATGGGAAAGGCCTTAGTGGATGGAATCTTTTTGGCTAAAGATGGGGGTCTGTTGTTCGGAGGGCTTCATAGTCAGTCTTGGGTGAATTTGCCGCAATATGCTCAAGAGCCAATAAGCGTAGTGTTCAATAAAAACATTAAATTTTCTCCTACCCCTATAGAAATAATTTTATTAAACCATAATGAGACAAAAATTTCTCTACCTTTGATTTATACTTATGAGACCAACCAGACTGAGATAATCTTAGGTAAAGGTAAATTAGTAGAGGTTTTGAAACCTTCGCATAACTTAGAAAAAATTTTTGATGAACTTAATTATGCCTTTCCTCAAGAATCTCCTGAAGCAAGGATAAGGCGTGAAGCATTAGTCGTGAATGTTCCGTTAGATGAACGAGCGAGACTTAAGCGAGGGATAAGGGTTATTTATCAATTTGCCGAAGATTATAAGAACACGCTTGTTGATTTTAGGATTATTAAAATAGGAGAAGAGAAAGGCAGTTTTATCATTAAATCTAATGTGATTATGGAAATAATTCTTCTCAAAGATAAAACTACAGTTAAGTTAAAAATAGTTTATAATAAACTTACTGGGGAGATCCTTGCAGTGGAGAAATTATCTTAAGAAAAGACGGTTGCCTTCCTTTTTTCCTACCTTTCTGCTTGCAAAATATTTTTTTTATGCTATCATATATACAAAGATTAAAATTTTTCATTTCAATTGGCAGGATAGCTCAGTTTGGTAGAGCAGACGGCTCATACCCGTTATGTCAGCGGTTCAAATCCGCTTCCTGCCACAGAGACTTATGCTTAAGGAAAAAGTAGAAAAGACGATTCTTAAATTCCGAATGTTAAATAGAGGAGATAAACTTTTAGTGGGTGTTTCGGGAGGGCCGGATTCGGTTTGTTTAGTCCATATTCTTTTTCAAATGAAGAATGATTGGGGTTTAGTTCTTTACCTTGCCCATCTTAATCATAAATTGCGTGGAGAGGAATCGGAGGAAGATGCCTTATTCGTAAAAGAGCTTGCTGAGCGATTGAAAGTTCCTTTTTGTTATGGAGAAGTAGATGTAAGAGAAGAGATTAAAAAGAGAGGCCTCTCGGAAGAGGAGGGAGCGCGCCTTTTGCGCTATGAGTTTTTTTTTCAAACTGCAGAAAAATTGGGGATTAAAAAAATTGCCTTAGGGCATACGCGTGATGACCAGGTGGAAACAGTGCTTATGCGTTTAATTAAAGGAGCAGGTCTTCTGGGGTTAAGGGGAATTCCCCACCTGAGGGAAGAAAAAGGTTTTTTCATCATCAGACCACTCTTGGGAATTTGGAGGGAGGAGATAATCAGTTACTTAGAAAAAGAAAAGATAGGCTACCGCATGGACAAAAGTAACCTCTCATCTCTCCATCTGCGTAATCGTATCAGGAACGAACTGATTCCTTATTTAGTGAAAGATTATAACCCACAGATTAAGGAAATTCTGGCCAATACTGCAGAAAATTTAGGTTTGGCTTATGAATATATAAATAGACAAGGGAGAAGGAAATTCAGGTCTCTAACCAGGATAAAGAACGGGAGAATAATTATTCCTCAGGAGAAATTAAGGACTCTCCCGCCAATTCTCCAGAGGGAGATTTTTCGCATAGCGATTGGAGAATTAAAAGGGAATTTAAGACGGATAAACTACCAGCACTGGAAAGATTTTGCAGATTTTTTAGAGCAAAGACCAACTGGTTCAATTCTGGATTTGCCTAAGGGTATTTCGGTAGAAAAAGATAAAAAGGATTTGGTTTTTTTTCTTAAAAATTGTAAGGATTAAAAAGTGAGGTAAATATGCCTGAAGGGAAAAATGTAGGAAAGAATAACTATTTTTTAAGGAGACTTTTCTGGACATTGATTCTTGCGGTTTCTGTAATGTATCTATTTAATTTGGGCAAATTATCCTTAGAAGGTCCACCTATAGAATTAAGTTATAGTGAGTTTTATCGGATGGCTTCTGAGAATCCTCAGCGTAAAGAGGTCCGTTCGGCAATAAAGATAGAAAATATTGTTACCGGGGTTCTCTCCAATGGAAGAAAATATACCGTGCATATCCCGGATAATGACCCTGACCTGATAAGGGTTCTTCGGGAGAACATTCCTGATTTTTCTATCAAACCTCCCCGCACTTTTTTTGCTAATCTTCTCTATTCTTTAGGTCCAATGCTTTTATTTATCTTCTTCCTCTGGTATTTTGGCTACCGGAATATGCAGATGGGTGGTTCGCGTATCTGGAGTTTTGCCAAATCCCGGGCACGTTTGATTACGGGTGACCAGACAAGGACTACTTTTAACGATGTTGCGGGAGTGGATGAAGCAAAAGAGGAGTTGAAAGAGATAATTGAATTTTTAAAAGACCCCAAGCGCTTTCAGAGATTAGGGGGGAAGATTCCCAAAGGGGTGCTTTTGATCGGACCCCCGGGAACCGGTAAGACCCTGCTTGCTAAGGCAGTAAGCGGTGAAGCAGGAGTTCCTTTCTTCAGTATCTCTGGTTCTGATTTTGTGGAACTGTTTGTAGGAGTGGGCGCAAGCAGAGTGCGAGATTTATTTGAACAGGCAAAACGCTATGCCAAACAGAGCGGAAAAGGTTGTATTGTTTTTATTGACGAGATAGATGCAGTAGGAAGACAGCGCTTTGCCGGCATTGGGGGAGGACACGATGAACGGGAACAGACCTTAAATGCTTTATTGGTGGAAATGGATGGTTTTGATACCGAGCAAGGAATTATTGTCATGGCTGCTACTAATCGACCCGATGTCCTTGACCCTGCACTTCTTCGGCCGGGAAGATTTGACCGCATAATTGTTATAGACCGTCCGGATATAAAAGGAAGGGAAGAGATTCTCAAAGTGCATACCAGGAGTATCAAACTTGCCCCCAATGTAAATCTGAAAGAGATTGCTCGGCAGACCCCGGGATTTTCCGGTGCAGATTTAGCCAATTTAGTAAACGAATCTGCCTTACTTGCAGCCAGAAAGAATAAAGATGCGGTGGATATGGAAGAGCTCAATGAGGCGATTGAGCGGGTAGTGGCGGGACCGGAGAAAAAATCGCGCGTAATCAGTAGAGAAGAAAAATTGAGGATTGCCTATCATGAAGCAGGCCATGCTTTAATTTCTTTTCTCATCCCCGGGCCAACCCGGCCCTTAAAGGTTACGATTTTACCCCGGGGCATTTCCCTCGGACATACGATGGACCTTCCTCTGGAAGATAAATATTTGCATACAAAGAAAGAACTTTTGCGAAAAATAGCTATAATTTTGGGAGGGCGCGCCAGTGAAGAACTTATTTTTGAGGATATTTCTACAGGAGCAGAAGATGATTTAAGACAGGCCACGGAAATCGCTCGGCTGATGGTGACTAAATTGGGAATGAGTGAGCGGTTGGGACATATGACCCTGGGGAGAGACCAACAACAGATTTTTCTCGGACGGGATATTTTTGAAGAAAAAAATTACAGTGACCAGACTGCCCTCCTTATTGACCAGGAAGTAGGGAAGATAATTAATACCTGCTATAATCAGGCTAAAGAGGAACTAAATAAACAGCAGGATAAATTAAGACTTCTGGCAGAGACCCTTCTGGAAAAGGAAGTTCTGGAAAGAGAAGAGGTGGAGAGATTGTTAGGGATAGAGCCTCAGAGAGATGAAAATAAGATTGCTTAATTTTTCCTGTGAGGAAGATTTTCTGCGGAAGATGCGTCTGATGAAGGTGGATAGAACAGGACAAGCCATTATGTCGGGGAAAGGGATTTTTTACACTCTGCAGATAGAGGGGCTGGATACTCTTCTCGGTAATGTGCTGAAACAGGAGATGCTTTCCTTAGGAGGAGAATTGGTTCTTCCCCGTGAGGCAATCACAGGTAAATTGAAAAAGAGCACCGCTATAATTCTGGGGACGCTTTTGCAATACAGAAAACTCATTGCTAAACTTAAGCTTCAACCCTGGGGTCTACCAAAACTGGGGGATGAGATAAATACCGTCTTAGATAAAATTCAACGCAAAAACTGGCAAATAAAAGCAAATGATTTTTTGTTAGATTTGGGTAAAAGAACTTATTTGATGGGTATTTTAAATATTACTCCCGATTCTTTTAGTGATGGGGGGAGGTTTTTTGACAAACCCCAGGAGGCAATCAATCATGCTTTAAAGATGGAGGAAGAAGGTGCGGATATAATTGATGTGGGAGGAGAGTCTACGCGTCCGGGAGCAAAACCGGTTCCTCCGGAAGAGGAGTTACGCCGGGTAATTCCAGTGGTAAAAATTTTGCGTAGACGCTTGAGAATTCCTATCTCTATTGATACCCGAAAGGCAAAAGTAGCCCAAGAAGCTATGGAGGCAGGGGCAGATATAGTGAATGATGTAAGTGCTCTCCGCTACGACCCAGAGATGAGGAGGGTGATTTCTCGTTATCAGGTTCCGGTAATAATTATGCATATGAAAGGAACCCCTCGCACAATGCAAAAGAACCCTGTGTATAAAGATTTAATTCCGGAGATAATCGATTACTTAGAGAAAAGTATTAATTTGGCAAAAGAAGCGGGGATTAAAGAAGAAAATATTATCATTGACCCGGGAATTGGTTTTGGAAAGACCGTAGAACACAATCTGATTATTTTGAAAAATCTCTTTCAGTTTAAAATCTTAGGTCGGCCAATCCTGGTGGGAACTTCCCGGAAATCATTCATTGGTAAATTGCTTAATGTAGATGTAGAAGAGAGAATTTATGGGACTATTGCCAGTTGCATTTTAGCACTTATAAATGGGGCAAAAATATTGCGTGTCCATGATGTAAAAGAGGTGAAACAGGCGGTAAAGTTAATTGATGAGATAATAAATATAAAGGATGTTTAAGTTTAGTTATTTTTTTAGGTTAAGTTTTTTAAAACCCCTTTTAGAGATTTTACTCCTCTGGTTTGTTTTTTATCAGGTGTTGAATTTTATCCGTAGTTCTCGCGTAATGCAGGCACTCAAAGTAATCATATTTCTTATTATAATCTTTCTATTTACCCAGCGTTTGGGATTGGAGGTAATTACCTGGGTTTTAAATAAAATCTTTACTATCTCGGTTATTGCTTTACTGATTATTTTTCAACCCGAATTACGCAATGGACTTATTCGTTTGGGAGGAGGGAGTCTTTGGGGGATTTTCTTCCATGAGGAAAAGAACTGGGAAGAATTGATTAAGGGGGTTTTAAGGCTTTCGGATAAAAAAATGGGAGGTCTGATTGCCATTCAGAAGGAGATGGGTTTAGACCAATATATAGAGACAGGAATAAAGTTAGATTGTCTTATTTCTCCCGAAGTATTAGAGGCTATTTTTTATCCCGGCAACCCTCTTCACGATGGAGGTATAATAATTCAAGGGAAAAAAATTGTCTCCGCAGGATGTTTTTTCCCGGTTTCTAATAATCCTTATCTTTCTAAGACTATGGGAATGCGCCATCGGGCAGCAGTAGGTTTATCTGAAGAAAGTGATGCTCTGATTATCGTTGTTTCTGAGGAGAATGGTTCTATTTCTC
>JAMWCG010000004.1 GCA_023818555.1 Candidatus Omnitrophota bacterium | reverse complement strand
CTCTATACCTGCCTTGAGCCTTTCCAGGATAAAACTGAAGGAAAAAACCTCCCTCTCCGCCAATCTCTCCGCAAGCCTCCTCTCAAATTTTAGGTCATAATCAGGAGAAACTTCCATCCCTGGTAATCTATTCACCCATTGTGAAAGAAGTCTCATCTTCTCTATTTCCTGGGAACACTCCTTACAGATTAAAAGATGCTGATTTACTCTTTCTCTTTCTTCCGGAGAAACTCTCCCATCTAAGAATTTTGACAAAAGCAACTTATGAAACTTGCACATTTTAACTCCTTTTTCCGAAAAACAATTCCTTAAGCATTTTTCTTGCCCGGAAAAGACGCACCGCCACATTTCTTACCGAACAGTTTAAAATTCTTGCTGCCTCCTCATAAGAAAGTTCCTGAATTCCACATAAGACTATTACTTCTCGGTATTTAATCGGTAAGGAGTTTATCGCTCCTTGAATTCTGTTTTCTAATTCTTTCCTTCTTGCATCCGGTTCCACGGTCTTCTCATCGGCAAGAGCATCTATAAGCAGAATTTTCTTTCCCTCCCCATCAAAGATGGTCTCTTCCAGAGAAACCGTCTGTTCCTGTTTTAATTTTTTTAGCTCATTCATCGCTAAATTCCTCGCAATGGTATAAATCCAGCCCGCAATATTTTCTGCGGTACATCTTTCTAAATTTAGATAGACCCTCACAAAGGTCTCCTGAGTGGTCTCCTCTGCCAGTTCATATCTTCCTAATAAACGATAAACATAATTCAAGATCTTTTTACGATAACGCCTGTGTAACTCCTGAAAAGCCTCATTATCCTTTTCCTTTGCTTTAAGAAGCAATTCTTCATCTTTCAAAGAGCCATAACCTTTATTTTCCTGACTTATCTTTTCCATCTAATATAACCATCCGGAAAGAAAAAAATTACAAAAAATTTTTATTCCCCTTTCCTGGCAGAATTCTGTATGAAATTATACTATTGTTTCCTATAAAAAATCTATACAAAAATTTAGACCATCTACACCCCAGGGGTGGAGTTAGTAAGTGGCTGGGAAATTGAGGGTTACGGAGAGTAAATTGCGGTGGTAGTTTGGGGGTCTATTTTCTTGTTCTTCTCTATTTCAATAACCTCACCTGCGGAAAGTCTTTCACGCACCTCCTTTATCCTCACCCGACCAATCTCTGTTTTATTTTCATATAAATCAAAAAGCATCCCTTCCATAACTCCATCTCTTCTCCCGATATTCAGAATGACAAAGTTATATTTTTCGTTAAATAAAACGACATTGGCCTGTTCGGTGCGCGGAGGAGAGAATTTTATCGGAGAAGGTAAAATCTGATGCGCAGAGCTTTTCTCCCCCTCTTCCTGTTTTACCACTACCGGAGGGAGTTCTACCGGAGAGGGTGTGTTAGAAAGGGCTATTCGCTTTGCCTCCTTTAAAGCATTTTCCAGCTCTTCCCTTACTCGATTTACTTCACTCAATTTTTCTTCCAATAACTGATTTACCCGTTCCATCTGGCTATTAAGCATCCCTCTTTCGCTCTCGGTCCTATTTATTTCCTCTTTTAAGGAATTAATTCTGTTTTCCAGGTCTTCTTTTTCTAAGGCTAAATCTGCCAGTTTTTTTTCCATATTCTCTTTATCCAGATTTGCCTTGAGAATATCCCGGGGAGAAACAGTTTTAACCCCTTCCTCTCCCAGACTCTGTTCTATATTAATTTTATCCTGCTGAACCTCCTTCAGATGTGCCTCCAATTTATTGCGCTCCGCTTCCAGCTGGGTAAGTAATAAATGGTTGTTCCCCAACCTGTTCTCCAGTTCATTTATCCGCATCTGTAGGTCAGCTTTCTCTTTAAGCAGATTAGCCCAGGATTCCTGTTCACTCATCTTTGCCTTTTGCGCTTCCTGGGCCAGTTTTAAATCCTGTTCCAGTTGAAAAATCTTCTGACCGAGCCTTTCCTTTTCTTTTAAATATTCACTTATCTTTTGCGTAAGAGAGAAATTCTCATTTTTTAAGTTCTCATAACTTGTTTTTAATTCAGTCAACTCATTATTAGCGTTTTTTAATTCTCCATTCAATTTCTCTAACTCTTCTTTCAGACGAGCAATCTCCTCTTCACTTTTTTTGACTGTCTCTCTTAAAGTATTATTCCTGATTGTCCAGAGTTCCCGGTCTTTATTGTACTGGTCAAAAAGTTTTTTCTTCTCAGAGGCGAGATAAAATACCGCAATGGCTAAGACAAAGAGTAGTAAAACAAAAATTGAGGTTAAAAGGGTGCGAAAAATCTGTCTCATCTAAGCATAGTTTTTTAAACTGTTCGGCGTAAAAGTTTCAAAATTAATAGAGGTTTTCTTAGCGATGCTATCCCCAAAATAAATCTCTTTATATCTTCAAAAATTAAAAATAAACTGGGAATGATAAAAAGAGTTAAAAATGTAGAACTCGTTAAACCTCCCATTACTGTGATAGCCAGAGGAGACCAGAGATTGGCTGATTCAGAACGGTCAAGCGCCATGGGGGTAAGCCCCAATAAAGTGGTAATAGTGGTCATCAGTATGGGACGCAATCTCTCCTCCCCTGCCAAAATAAGGGCTTTCAGTAGATTATACTGCGTATGTTTTCTATTTTGCAACTTTAAATTGATAAAGTCAATTAAAATTATGGCATTATTCACCACAATTCCTCCTAACATCATAAATCCGATTAAGGCACCAATATTTATAGAGGTATCCGTGAGCCGCATTATAGAAACTACTCCAATGGCCGCCAGAGGAACGCTCATCATAATAATCAAAGGCTGAAGATAAGACTCAAATAAACAAGCCATCACTAAGTATACTAAAAAGAGAGTTAAAAAGACCGCAAAGGAAAACTCCTTCTGATTCCGCAACATCTTCTCGTAATCTCCCCCAAAACGATAAAAATAATCTTTGGGAAACTCAATATCCTTCAAAGCCTCTTTAATCTTTTCTCCCGCCTCCTTTAAAGACATCGCCCCCCTGCTTCCGCTTACCTGAACCATCCGTTGTTTATTCTTCCTCCAGATTTCACTAGGCCCAATATCAAAACGAAAGTTACCTATCTGATTGAGATAAACACTGGTTCCCTCGCGAGAAGTGAGGATTAGATTGTGCAAATCTTTAAATTTCTTTCGGTCCTCCTCCCGTAGACGAACCACCATCTCCACTTCCTTCGCCTCCGTATGATAATAGGTAGCCCTTAATCCCCGCATCTCACCGTGAATAGTGGTAGCAATATCCTCAAGATTAAGTCCAAATGCCGAAGCCTTGTCTTTATCAATAAAAACGCGCAACTCCGGCCTCCCCTCGCGCATCCTTATCTTTACATCGGTCATTCCTGGAACGCCCTGGAGTTTCCTAGCCATTGCCATAGCGAGATTTTTTAATATCTCATAATCATACCCAAACACATCTAAAAAAATCTCTCTGGTGCCTACTTCCTGCGGTTCTTCATAATAGATGAAAGCATCATAAAAACGCTCAATCTCCTCCGTCTTGGGTCGCAGGGCATTGATAATCTCCTGAGTGGAACGCGTGCGGTAGAGTAAAGGCTGGAGCCGGACATATACCTTAGATGACCAGCGCTCAATCCGCGAAGAAATGGTTCTTACCTCAGGAAGAGCCTTTACCACCTTTTCCACCTGCTCCACACACTTATCCGAAACATCCAGTTTTGCTCCCGTGGGCAACTCTATATGAATGGTAAACTCATTCTGTTCAGTCACACCAATAAATTCTGTCTTTAGCTTCTTACCCATCCGGAGAGAAAAGAGAAAGAAAAGAAAAGCTAAGAAAACCGCCAGATACCGATAACGCAAAGTATAACCCAGAAAATGGCGATAGAATTTGCGGACTTTAAGAAAGTAGATTCTTGTTTTGGGGATACGGGAAGTTTTCTTGTACTCTTTCATCTCTAAACGGGAGCCCAAAAGCGGAACGAAAGATAAAGCCACAAATAAGGAAGCAATTAAGGAAAAAACTACTGTCAGCGAAAGCCCAACATACAAAAGTCTTATTTCTTTATTTACAAAAACAATGGGTAAAAAAACTACCACGGTGGTAAGGGTGGAGGCGGTAATGGCTAAAGTGACTTCCTGACTTCCTTCCTCTGCCGCCTTCAATTGGGGAAAACCTGCTTCTCTTTTTTTAAAGATATTATCCAGAACGACAATAGAATTGTCTACCAGCATACCAATCCCCAGTGCCAACCCACTTAAGGTCATTACATTTAAGGTGAGTTTGGCAAAAAACATAAAAGCAAAAGTAGCAATTACCGAAAGAGGAATAGAAACTCCGATAATTACGGTTGGCTTTACATCCCAGAGGAAAAGAAAAAGCACAACCACCGCTAAGATTCCTCCCCAGAGAAGCGAGCTCTTTACCGCAGAAATGGCGTCACGAATTGCTTCTGCCTGATTATAGGTAATTTTCATCAAAATATCTTTAGGAATTAACGCGCGTGTCTCTTCTATTTCCTGTTTAATTAATTCTACCACCTTAATCGTATTGGCTGCGGTTTCTTTTTGGATATATAAAGAAACTACCGGTTGAATATCCACACGCGCTAAATCTATGGGTTCAAGAAAAGAATCTCTAACATTTGCTACATCTTTTAATCTGATTACCGAACCCTGGGGAGAAACTGCAATCCCAATCTCTTCTATATCGGAAATTTTTTCAAACTGGCCCATGGTGCGGATGAGGAATTTATCTCTTTCTCTCTTTATCTCACCCGCCAGAAGATTGAGGTTATTCAAATTTAAAACATTGATCACCCTACCCAAAGGAATATTGTATCTCTGTAAATCTTCCTGTCTTGCTTCCACCAGGATTTTTCTCTCTCTCCCTCCCACCACTTCCACATTAGCCACTCCTTCCAGGCGTTGGAAGCGCTCTTTGATTTTTTCATCCACCAAGCGTCTTAAAATCTCAGGGGTATAACCTGTTCCGGTAACCGCAAGAATCACAATCGGGACATCAGTCTTTTGATATTTAGCAATGACGGGTTTTTCAATCTCCCGGGGAAGTTTATCTACAATCCGGGAAAATTTCTCTCTTACCTCTAAGGCAGCAAAGTCCATATTTGTTCCCGGCTCAAATCTCAAAACGACCCTTGATTCTCCCTCTTCCGATATGGAAAGAATTTCCCGCAAGTGACTTACTCCACTTACTGACTCTTCTACTGGCTTTGTTACCAGCATCTCTACATCCGAAGGAGGAATTCCTCCCCGGATTTGAATAATAATGGAAATATCCTCAAAGGCAACATTGGGCATCATTTCTACCGGTAGGCGCTGAAGAGAAACCATTCCCACCAGCATAATCCCCAAAAATACCATTGCAAAGGTAACCGGCCTATGAATGGATAACTTAGGTAGGTTCATACCATCTTCCCGGACCCTTTGGGCCCTTTGCCCGAATAAGCCCACGCTCTAACAAAATTCTTATATCTCTGGCAGCAGTGGGCAGAGAAACATTAAACATCCGCACATTATCTCTCCGCGTAAGCCGACCGTTGCTCCGCAATTCTTCAAGAAATTTCTTCTGGCGTTCATTTAACCCCGCCAGTTTATCCTCAGGAGGAATAACCGGTTTGTCTTCCAAAGGAAGTGTAGGAATTTTCAATCCTTCTTCCACCGAAACACCCTTTCCGAGAGGAGGAATTTCTACAGGAAGAGGTCTGACTGCTTCGGGGACTATTTCTGGGGCTATTGCTTCTTCTACACGGACAGCAGGTTTTTTCTTAAAAAGTTCAAAAAGCCTAAAGACAGTTAGATAAATGGAAGGGATGACTACCAGAGTTAAAAAAGTTGCGGAAGCTAATCCGCCAATAACAGCTATGGCCATGGGTGCACGCAGTTCTGCTCCTTCTCCCAAACCTAAGGCAAGGGGAAGAAGTCCTAAAACGGTGGTCAGGGAGGTCATCATTATTGGTCTCAACCTCTGCACTCCTGCTTGCACCAGGGCTTTTTCTATTTCCATTCCTTCTTTACGGAACTGGTTTATAGTTTCAATCAAAACAATCCCGTTGTTTACCACAATTCCACCCAGCATAATCATCCCCAAAATTACTACCGCATTTAAGGTAGTGCGGGTAAGAAAGAGGGCTAAGGAAACTCCAATTACAGAAAGGGGTAAAGTGAACATAATTACAAATGGCTGCCAGAGCGATTCAAACTCTGAAGCCATAACCATATAATTAAGAATTAAAGAAAGGATGAGGGCAAATCTTAAAGATTTAAATGACTCCTCCATATCCTTACGCTCTCCCCCCAATTTTACGATAAAACCTTCAGGAATTTTATATTTGCGCAAGGAAGATTCAATATCCTGAGCGACTTTATCAAATCCGCGTTTATAGATATTGGCAGTAATCAAGATTACTCTCTGCTGGTCTAACCGTTCAATCTGACTGGGACCGGTGCCCATCACAATATAAGCCACATCCGAAAGAGGAATAGACACATCCAGAGGCTGGGAATAAATTAAAATCTGGCGCAATTTGTTCATATCTTTGCGGTCCTCTTCCCGAAGACGCACACGGATATCGTATTCTTGACCCTTTTCTTTAAATTTTGTGGCTATATGCCCCTTAATGGCTACTTGGGCAGCAAAGGCAATATCGTTTACGGAAAGATTGTAATAGGCCGCCTTCTCTTTAAGCACATTCACTTTTGTTTCCGGATGGGGAGGAGCGAGGGAAGATGTAACTCCGTAAACCCCGGGGATTTCTTTGAGCATTTTCTCCATATCCTTAGAGATTGACTCAAGGGTTTTTAAATCGTGTCCTTTTATCTCTAAGGTAACCGGTTTACCTGCCTGAAAAGCCATTTTAAATACGCTTTCCTGAAGAATGTATTCCAGATGGGCACCTTCTAAGTCTTCATATTTTAATTCCTCCTGCAAAATCTGAAGCACTTCCTGACTTGAACGATACCCGGGGTCGCGACGATTCATTTTTTTAAGATTAACTACAAAACGTCCTTGATGTGAACCCATGGTCTCTACTACTTCTCCGGTTCTCTCTTCACGCGTTGAACCAATCGTTAAACTTACTCCTTCTACATCGGGAATGCTTAAAAGAACCTTTTCTATCTTCTTGCAAACCCTGTCAGTTACTTCCAACCTCGTTCCGGTGGGCATCTCTAATTTCACTACAAACTGTCTCTCGTCAATTTTAGGTAGTAATTCGCGGTCTAAACGAGAAAGAATCTTCAGGCTAAAGAGAAAAATAATTCCCACCAGAAACAACCCTAAGAACCTGTGTCTTAAAAATAGGGAAATAAAGCGCGCATAATTATCCCAGATTTTCCCAAAGAGTGCTGATTCCTTCTTTTCTTCCGGTTTAATTTCAGTTTTACTCCTTCCTCCCACCACCGCTAAACGGGGGATAAGGGTTAAAGCCACAATTAAAGAGATAAGTAAGGAATAGGTTATGGTCAAAGACATCTCTCTGAAGAGTTGTCCGGCAATTCCTACAACATAAATTAAAGGCACAAAAACTACTACGGTAGTTAAAGTGGAACCGGTAATTGCCGAACCCATCTCCGTAGCCCCCAAAATCACTGCTTCTCTCAATCCCTTCCCTAATTGCTTCCGGTAACGATAAATATTTTCTAAAACCACAATGGAATTATCTACAATCATTCCCACTCCCAAGGCTAATCCACCCAAAGACATCATATTGATGCTTATCCCCTGAAAATACATTAAACAGAGTGCAGCCATTATAGAAATGGGGATAGAAAGACTAATAATCAGAGAACTGCGTAGCTCCCTTAAAAATAAAAGAAGCACAATAAATGCCAGAACTCCTCCCTGCCAGGCATTGCTTCTTAAATCACGGATTGAGGCTTGAATAAATTCTGACTGGTCATAAATAACTTCTACCTTTAATTGCTTAGGAAGTCTATCCCTAATTTTTTCCAAAACCTCCCTTACCTTACGGGCAGTAAGCACCACATTGGCATCCGCCTGTTTCATTACCGAAATGGTCACATTGTCTTTCCCATTATAGCGGGAAACCGAGGTTTGTTCTTTCCAGGCATCTCTTACTGTGGCTAAATCTGAAAGTAAAATCAGGCGCTTATCCTTTTCCTTCTTCTCTTTCTCCTGCAGAAACAATTCATAACGGGTTTTGGGAGGATTCGGTTCCATTGCCTCAATCACTACCTTCTTTACTTCATCCACGCGCTCAAATTCTCCCATGGTGCGAATTAAATATTCAAAATAAGTCTCTTTGATAGTTCCTGCAGGAAAGGAGAAATTTGTCTCTTTTAAAGCATTGACTACACGCAGTAGGGGTATTCCATTAGCGGAAAGTCTCCCCTGGTCAACCTCTACAATAATCTCCCGCTCCCATCCTCCAGTAATATTTGCAGAAGCAACGCCTTCAAGTTTTTCAATCTCGTCTTTAATCACTCTCCGACATACATCACGCAATTCTAAGGGACTGATTGGGCCGGTAACCGAAAGAATTACCACCGGAAGTTCAAAGGGATTGTATTTCATTACAATGGGGTCCTGGGCTCCCAGAGGGAGTCTCTCCTTAATCAAATCAATTTTTTCCCGAACCGCTAAGGAGGCAAGGTCCATATTGGTCCCCCAGTTAAACTCCAAAATAATCGTAGAAAGTCCTTCTTTAGAGATAGAAGAAATGCGTTTTAAATTGGGAGCAGTTCCCACCACCTCTTCAATGATTTTGGTAATGAGAATCTCCACTTCCTCAGGAGCAGCATTTTCATAAACTGTCACTACAGTGATCTGAGGATAGGTAATCGCGGGGAAGAGTGTCTGGGGAAGTCTTGTCCAGGAAATGTATCCCAAAAGAACCACTCCCAGGAAAATCATTGTTACCGTGACCGGTTTTCTTACGGAAAAATCAGGTAACCCCATCTTAATAATATTAAATATTAAATATCAAAAATAGCAATTTTGCCGCTTCCGAGCAATCCTGATCTTTATTTTTACATTTTAAATTTGCATCTTTTATGTCCCTAAGGCTAATTTCTCCTGTGTCTCGGTAATTTCCACGGGAGTTCCATCCTTTAACTTCTTCAATCCCGGGGTTTCTATAATCACCAAATCTCCCTCTTCTATCCCGCGCTGAACCACCGCATAGTCCATGGTTACATATTCCAAGTAAACCTCTTTATTATTCACGCGATTATCCATCACCACGGGGACAAAATATCTCTGCCCTTCCACAGTGAGAACATTACTGGGAACCACCAAAGCATTTTTCTTGGTATAGACGATGACCCTTGTGCGGGCAAACATTCCGGGAAGAAGACCGGCTTTTCTTTCTATCAATCTTATCCGCACATTAAGGGTGCGCGTACGGGCTTCTAAGTTAGGGAAGATATTTTCTATTATTCCATAAAAATCAGTGTGCGGATAAGTATCTACATTTACCACCGCTCGCTGTCCAATCTGGACCTTCCCAATATCTTTCTCAATCACTCCCACCTCTATGAAAGTATTCTCTTCACTGAAAAGCGTTCCGATACGCTCATTGGGAGTAACGAATTCTCCTACATCCATCTCGCGTGGTCCCATAATTCCGCCCTCTGGGGCATAGAGATTAGTCTTCTCCAGCCTTGCCTTAGCCGATTCCACTTCTGCTTTGGCTACTTTTATTCTCTCCTCGGCCGCTTTTACTTCCGCCCTTGCCTCTTCTACCCTTGCCTCCACAATTGCTCCTGCCTCATACAATTTCTCTATGGTCTCAGTTCTTTTCCTTACCGCTTCTGCTTCTGCAATGGCAGCATTATATTTTGCCTCTGCCCAGGCAAGCTCCAAACGGGCATCCTTGGAGTCAAGACGGGCAAGCAGGTCTCCCTTTCTCACTCTTTCTCCTTCTTTAAAACGGAATTCTACAATTCTTCCATTCACCTCAAACTTGAGGTCTATTTCGGGAATACTCTTCACTGTCCCCACAATAGGAAGTTCATCCTGAAAATCTATACGGGAAATTTTATAAACTTTTACCGGAACCTTCTCGGCTTCGCCAGCCCCTAAAAGAAGCTGTTCCAGAGCAGTAGGAATTCCCGCTGCCTTTTCCTCTTTTTTCTTTTCTTTCTTCTTTGATTCAAGCGTGCGGGCAATCTCAGTCCTGGTCTCTTTCTTTTTTTCTGAAGCAGTGGGTTTGGCTAATTTCTTCGCCAAAATAATCAGAGAAAACACCAGAAGAATGAGAATAATTATCCGCAAATTTTTGGGAGAGAGTTTTCCCATCTTCTCCTCCTCTTTTTAATTTTATTCCTAAACATTAGGGTTGAGAATTTTGAGTTTAGGGAATAACCCTTACCTCATCCCCTAACCTGATCTTCATTCCTCCCTCTGCCCGGGCAATCTTACAGGAAGAAGTGGTGCGCTTAGATTTACTCACTTTCAAAACTCCCACTTTTTCTTTTTGGTGGTAAACCCATAATTCCACCCCTTCCCTTACTCCTTGTTCTTCTCCTAAATTAACAATGGCAAAACCGGCCTCGTTATTCACCGCAATAATTTTGCCCCCGGGGAGTTCTTCCAATTTCACTATCTTATCGCCCTTGGGGATAAAAACCTCCTTATGCAGTTGAGTATAATCTAACTCTCCGGGTCCAGCCACTCTCTGCCAGAATATTTCCGGAGAGACCCCTTGAATTAATTCGGCATATTTATATAAACCACAGGCTTTAGTTAAAGCACTCAAAGCTCCATAATAATTGGCTAAAAGATTATTGAAATATGCCCTTTCCGAAGCAAGAGCAATCTTTGCTTCCAAAACATCGGAAATCCCTGCCTCATTGAGTTTCCAGCGCGCCTCAGTAACCTCTACCCGTTTTTTCTGAAATTGAATTCTCTCCAGAACATTGTCCAACTGATAGAGTGCTTTTTGATACTCATTAAAAGAATTTACTACTTCCGATTCTATGGTTTTCCTTACTTCCCACAATTCATTCACTGCACGGAGATATTCTACATTGGCGCTTTTCTTCTCAGAAAAACGCGCCAGACCATCCAGAAGAGAAAACTCTGCTCCTGCACTCATACTCCCTGTCTTCTCTTGAGAAAGGGAAAGTCGGGGAACGGTTTCTTCTTTGGTCAAAGTGGTATTCAAGGTATTCCCACCAAAAGCCTTACTCAATTTAAGTCCCAGGAACCAATCGGTTTTTAAATTGAGGGGCTCTGTCTCATAGGCGCTTCCGGAACGGCCCAAAAATCCACTCAAACTCACCTTCAATCTTTCCTTAGCATCCGCTACTTTCTGCCCCAATTCATTAAATTTGACAATCAACTCGTTAATAGAAAGTTCCGGCCTTTTCTTAAAAGCAATCTCTTTACATTTCTGTAAATTTAAATCCAGTTTCTCAAACTTTAACCAGGGTTCAATCTCAAGTGGGACAGTGGAATCTAAGTTAAGCACCTGTTTAAAGGTAAGTTCGGCTAAGGTGCGGTCCTTTTGGGCAGCCACAAGTTGGTATTTGACCTGGCTATAAAGCGACTGGACATTTAAAAATTCTAACTGGGTAATTAATTTTTCTTCAAAATGTCTTTTAGCCATTTCTAAGAATCTCTCCGCCTCTTCAAAAATCTCTTCATAAATCCCTGCATTCATAATATAAATCAGCAGATTATAGTAAGCACGCTTTACTTCTAAGATATAGTCTGCTTTAATCCGCTCATATTCGCGCTGAGCGATATCTAAGTTCACCTGTGCCTGTTCCCATTTGTAGCGCAGTTCTCCACCCTGGGTAAGGGGTTGCTCCATTTGGATCCCAAAAGACCGCTCCCTAAAACTCACATCTCTCACCGAAGTATCTCCCTTGGTCTGACTTGCTTTTACAACTGTGATAGGGAAAAGCATTCTGCGTGCTTCGCGCACCCGCATCTGGGCAAGTTCTACCTGTTCTTGGGCAATATGCAATGGCTTATAATTTGCCAAGGCAATCTCTACCCAATCTTCCCATCCTTCTTTTTCTTCTAAGAATTTCGGCGCAAATTTCACCAGAGGAACCTCTTCTTTTTTCTCTTCACTTAATTTCTCGGGAGAAAAACCAGGAAGTTCCAGGTCAACAATGACCTGGTTATCCCGTGTAAAGACCTTGTATTTAACCTTCTTCCGTAGAACTATTTCTAACAAATCTACCTTACCCCGCTCTCCTTCTTTCTCTGGAGGTTTTCCGTACCAACGCAGATTAATCTCCCGTAACTGTCCCTTCTCCACGCTGGTTTTTCCAGAAAGCTGAGAATAAATATGCGTGCCAATAAAGTCAAGGATAATCCGGGGAGGTAGTTCTGTCTCATAAACTGAATAATTGAGAGGTCCGCTGGTGGTAATTATCATACGAAGCATTTCTTTTCGCTCTTTAATCTCTATTTTGTCTACGCTTCTCTCTTCAACCTTCCCTTCAATCTCCTTTACCCCACTCAATAAAAAAAGGAACCCACATAAGGTTCCCCGGAGAAATAAAGTATACTTACGCATCTTCCCTCCTTGTTTAAAGGGGGTTAAACTATATCATACTGTATCAGTTTTTAACTTTATCATAATTAAGAAGTTTTGTCAAGAAAAAAATTAATCTCTCTCCTTTCTGGGGAAAAACTATTTTTCTCTTTTCCCCTGCTTTGTCTTGGATTTAAACCAGAATTTAAATGATACAGTTGATATACTTATAAAGGAACGGGGAATCTTAGAGAAATTAATAATAGAACTATATCAAAATTGGTGATATGGTTATCTTTTCTCTAAGATTTTCTCCGGTAGTTAAAGGAGAGCAAATTTTATCGCTTTCTGATATAGTTTGATACTGTTTTATTTTATTTCTATTTCAATACCTTGTGGACCAATCTGGGTGATTTCCCCTCCCCTTCCTAAGAAGTCAACTAAGTAGGCAACAATCTTTTCCAAATCTTCTTGAGAAATTCCTGTGGGAGGTTTAAGGGTAAATCTGCCTTCCTTCAAGAGAATCTGCCATTCATTAGAAAATAAAGTTTTCTGGGGTTTTTCTTCAGCGGTTTTCTCTTCCTCCTCTTCTACCGGAACCACAGGAGGAATAAGCATTACCTCTTTTTCAGAAACCACCTTAACCTCCATTGCCTTCCCACTGATTTCTTCAATTACTGGCTTTACTTTCTCCGCAAACCCCTCCAAGGTTAATTCTCCTTCTTCCCCGGTTTCCTTTTTTTCTTCAAAATCATAAATCTTAGAGGGTAAAAGCTCTTCCCAAGAAGGGGGGAAATAAAGTTGCTCCGGGCTCACCTTTTCCAACTGCTCTGGTTTTGACCACTGGCGTGTCTTCGCCTTCCCTTCGCCTAAAGCAGAAGGAAGCTGAGGCTCACCCTGTTGATAAAGGGACCTTTTTTCTCCGGGTTCAGTGGTATAAACATGGGGGTCTTTATATTTGAGAGTATAACCGTACTTACTATAGTCCTCCAGTTTTTCTACCTTTTCCTGAGAAAGAGCCCATTCCGGAAATAAAAAAAGCCCATTTTGTAGGGCAATATATATGAAAAACAATTCTTTTTTCATCTTCTTATTCTTGCAAACGATAAATTATATTGGGTTCCGCATATTTAATCCTTTC
>JAMWCG010000190.1 GCA_023818555.1 Candidatus Omnitrophota bacterium | reverse complement strand
CACACAATCGTCCTTGTAAATCAAATTATCACGCATCCTGGCAATAATTTCATTGTCGATTACCTCCCCCGCAATATATAATGCCTCTTTATCCCACATAAAAGAGAATTTTCCTCTTAAATCAATCTTAGAATCGGTTACATAAAGATATTCCAGGTTTTTCTGAGGAACTAACTCTATATATTCAATATCTTTCCACTCTTTAAGCTCGGCATCAATTTTGGGAGATTTTTGTACATATTTTGCCTTTATCCGAGGAATTTCCCAGACCAATTTTTTTGTTCCCTCCTTAAAACCAACTTTCTCCATCGCTTTTTTGATAAACTCATTACGCATAAAATAATCCCATACCATTCCGGAACGATAATTTTCAATACTTAAAACTATAGGACCCAAATCAATGCCAATGACATCCGTAGCAAACCAATTTTTATCAAGGTTAAAGGCATCGGAAAATCCATAGATTCCCCAAATTTTTTCTTTATATTGATTATAAATATTGCGTAGACAGGAGATTGATTCCTGAGGAGTAAACATTATTGAGCCACCGCTGGCAGTAGGGGCAATTGTCCCATCATGTTTGGGAGGATAGATAGAGGGAGGGGCTCCATAGACATTATATCCTTCCGGTCCATCACAGGCAGTTAATCCCCAGGCGTCGGGTCCGTAAGTCTTGTATTTTGTCATATTATCAATACAGAATTGCCGATTGGCTCGTGTGGCATCTATGGAGTTCTGGAAATAATCACAGATTCCATCATTTTTATTCCGGAAGTCTATCCAGAGCTGAGAATACTGATGAGCAAATAAAGCAGGGAAAGAAACCACCACAAATTCTTTATATTTCCGCAGGGGGCGTAACCACTCAAACCAATATTCCGCAGGTATGGAATGGGTGGGAGAACCGATGGCTAAAAGATATAAAAGCATTGCCTCGGAATAGTAGCTCCAGCGGTCAACAATAAAACCCGGCTCAGGAAGATGGCTCGGTCTCCAGCCCATAGACAATGTTGTGCCAGCGTTGAGCATCTTATCCCATTCTACTTCAGAATAAATCTCCCGTGCCAGTTTCTCTACTTCCGTCCCTTTATAAAATTCACCGGCAAATAATGCTCCTGCTAAAAACAGGGCAGTATCAATGGAAGAGACCTCGGATTTCCTTAAAGGTTCGCCTGTATCCATATGCACAAAGTGATAAAAAAATCCAAATTCTCGTTTCATCTTTTCTTTGAAAAATTTGAGAGTGGTTAACACACGGTTGTATGCCTCATCATGGGTGAGCCATCCACGCTTTTCAGCAATACAGAGTGCAGTCAGACCAAATCCCACTGAGGCAACAGAAGAAATTTTATAATTATCTATTCCAAAGTTGTTTGCCCGGTCCTTAATTAAACCATTTTCCGGATTTGCCTCATACCAGAAAAATTCAAAGGCTTTTCTCTGAACTAATTCCAGAAACTTATCGTTCTCCCATTGACTTATATCAGGATATTCTACGGAAGAGACCTTCACCGCTCCTTCCAAATCTCTGCCGATGAGTAGAAAAAACAAAATTAAAACCCATCCCCTTTTCATCTTACCCCCTTTCGGATAAAGTCTATGGTTAAAAAATATCTTACTATAAAGATGAAGAATTTACAAGTGAGAAAATTAGATTGCTCAGGCTTTTGCACGAGTAGAGATTTTCTGAACTTTCCTCAGGATTATCCAAAAGACAACCAGGCAGGGAATAATGGAAAGGGTATACAGTATACTCTGCTGTAACAATTTCGTTTCTAAACCAAAGAGTATCCAAAAACCTGTGAGCGCATAGTTAGCCACGAAGGCTTTAAAATCGCGTAGATCTAACCCGTGAAGAGAGACATTGGTTACTGTGGGATTAATGGCTTCTTCCAGCTGTTCTCTTATCCAAAGAAGTTTGTCTGAGCGTTCCTGAAGCAACCCTTCTATATCTTTGCGGAGGCATTCTTTATAGAAATTGCAGGTACTACAACAGATATTCTCCTCTCCCTTCTCCGTTCTTACCCACTTGGTAACACAGGAATTCCAGGCTCCACATTTTGGACAGCAGTATATAGCCATTTCTTAAATAATTATAACACAATTATAAAATTTGTCAAGTGCGAATTTATAAGTAGGCATTTTTATCCAAATAACCCGCATAATCTTTCACCGCTTCTTCAAGGCTCATAAACTTATGTTGGCAACCCACAGATTTCAACTTCTCCATCTTTGCTTCGGTAAAATACTGGTATTGCTCTCTTATTTCTTCGGGCATCTCAATGTATTCAATCTTTGGTTTTAAGTCTAAGGCAGAAAATAGTGCCTTCGCTAAGTCATTCCAACTTCTTGCTCTTCCTGTTCCCAAATTGAAAATCCCGCTGATTTGAGGATTTCTGTAGAAAAAATACATTACCTCCACCACATCCTTTACATAAACGAAATCTCTTTTCTGTTCCCCATCTTTATATTCGCTGCGATAAGACTTAAAGAGGAGGAAAGGTTTCCCTTCTTTTATTTCCTGAAAGCGCTTAGCGATGACACTCCTCATCTCTCCTTTGTGATATTCATTTGGACCAAAAACATTAAAAAATTTTATTCCGGTAAAT
>JAMWCG010000189.1 GCA_023818555.1 Candidatus Omnitrophota bacterium | reverse complement strand
CGGAGATGTGCGGGAATGGATTGCGCTGTGTTTCCCTTTATTATGTGAAAACAAGAAAAACAAAATCTAAAATAAAAGTAGAAACAAAGGCAGGAATCTTGGAAGCGATTGTAGAGAGAGACAAGGTAAAAGTGAAGATGACTGAGCCAAAGGAGTTAAAGATGAATATCCATTTAAATATTGGCGGAGAAAAATATACAGTCCATCATATAAATACGGGAGTTCCTCATACCATTTTATTTGTGAATGACTTAAAAAATACCGATGTAAGAAAATTGGGGAAAATTATCCGTTTCCATCCCAGATTCTTACCTCAAGGGACAAATGTTGATTTTGTAAAAGTAAAAGATAAAGGGAATATATTTTTGCGCACCTATGAAAGGGGAGTAGAAGATGAGACCCTTGCCTGTGGAACCGGGGCGGTGGCGACAGCAATTATAGCCACCGCTAAATTGCCAAATTGCCAAATGGCTAAATATAAGGTGAATGTTTATACGGAGAGTGGAGAAATATTAAAAGTTCACTTTGAAAGAAATAAAGAGGGTTTTAGCAATGTTTGGTTAGCAGGGGAGGCAAAAATTGTTTATAAGGGGGTGTATGATTATGGAGAGAGTTAAATTTAGAGGCTCAATTGTAGCCATCGTTACTCCTTTTAAAGAAGGGAAGGTTGATGAGAAAAGTTTTAAGAAGTTAATTGAGTTCCAGCTTAAAGAAGGTAGCGATGGAATTGTTCCCTGTGGGACCACGGGGGAATCCGCGACCCTATCTTTTGAGGAACACGAAAGAGTGATAGAGATTACTATTGAGGCAGTGAGAGGTAAAATTCCCGTAATTGCGGGGACAGGCTCTAATTCTACTCAAGAGGCAATCATGCTTACAAAACATGCGAAAAAAGCCGGGGCGGATGCTTCTTTACAGGTTTCTCCTTATTATAATCGTCCTACTCAGAAAGGGCTCTATGAGCATTTTAAGGCAATCGCCGAGGCAGTGGATATTCCCATAATTCTCTACAATATTGCTTCCCGCACGGGAGTAAATATTGAGCCAGAGACTATGGCTAAATTGGCAAACGATTGCAAAAATATAATCGGGGTTAAAGAAGCCTCAGGTTCACTTGACCAGATGTCCCGCATAAAAGCACTCTGTCCCCCCGATTTTCTACTTATCTCAGGAGACGATAGTTTGACCTTACCCATCTTATCTATTGGAGGAGTAGGAGTGATTTCCGTGGTAGCGAATATTGTCCCCGGGGATGTAAAAAAGATGGTTGCTTATTTTGAGAAGGGTGAGCTCAAAAAGGCACAAGCACTACATTATAAACTGCTTCCTTTGATAAAGGCAATGTTTATTGAGACCAACCCTATCCCGGTAAAGACCGCAATGGGACTTTTGGGGATGTGTGAAGCAGGACTGCGTCTTCCCCTCACTTCCATGTTACCGGAGAATTTGGAAAAACTGAAAAAAGTGCTGAGAGAATATGGGTTGCTGAAAGAATGAGTAAAAGAATAGGGAGGAAGGATGATTAAGTTAGGGGTAAGTGGAGCCTGTGGGAAGATGGGTTCAAGAATAATTGAATTGGCAGTTAAAGAGAAGGATTTTCAGTTAATTATCGCCTTAGAAGCCAGGGGTCATCCTAAAGTGGGAAGCTTGGTCCAGGGGATAAAAATTTCCGATAATCCTGAAGAGATAAAAAATATTGATTGCCTGATTGAGTTTACCAACCCTTTAGCTACCTTGGAGCACTTAAATATTTGTGTGAAATATAACAAGGCAATGGTCATTGGAACTACGGGTCTAAATGAAGAAGAAAAAAGTAAAGTTAAGGATGCTGCAAGATATATTCCCATTGTCTTTTCGCCCAATATGTCCGTAGGTGTTAACCTCCTTTTTAGATTGGTGCGAGAGGCGGCGAGAACACTTTGTGACTATGAGGTAAAGATTGTGGAAGCACATCATATCCATAAAAAGGATGCTCCTTCGGGAACCGCGAAAATGCTTGCAGAGATTATTAGAAAACAAACCGGGAAAGAGATAACCGATATAAGAGCAATTCGGGAGGGAGAGATTGTGGGAGACCATCGGGTGATTTTTGATAGCCCTTGGGATAAGATAGAATTGTTCCATTCTGCAAAGACACGCGACATTTTTGCTAAGGGAGCCTTGGTGGCTGCCAGATTTGTAGTTAAACAAAAAACCGGACTTTTTGATATGGAGATGGTGCGATGATTGAGATTTCTCAAAGGTTAAAGAAATTACCTCCTTATCTTTTTGCCGAGATAGACCGCATAAAACGAGATTTGCGAAAAGAAGGGAGAGACCTGATTGATTTAAGTATTGGGGATCCGGATTTGCCCACTCCCTCGCATATAGTGGGAAAACTCTGCGAGGCAGTTAAAGACCCGCAAAATCATGGTTATGCTCTTGACCAGGGCTTAAGAGAATTTAGAACAGCAATCAGTGACTGGTATAAAGAAAGATTTGAGGTAGATTTAGACCCTGATACAGAAATTCAACCCCTAATTGGTTCAAAGGAAGGCATAGCCCATTTGCCGCTCGCTTTTCTTAATCCGGGAGAAATTGCCTTAGTTCCTGACCCCTGCTATCCTCCTTACAGAAGCGGGACAATCCTGGCAGAGGGGAAGCCATTTTTCTTACCCTTACTTAGAGAAAATAATTTTCTC
>JAMWCG010000188.1 GCA_023818555.1 Candidatus Omnitrophota bacterium | reverse complement strand
CTCTTTCTGTTTTTCTGGGACAAGATAGGATTCTAAATTTTTTAAACTGGCAATTGCCTGCTGGAGACTGGTTAACTGTTTTTTGTAATTATCCTCTTCTAAGGCATTGATTAACTCCATCTCCCAATATTTCCAAAAAAGGAAGTGTTTCTTATATAAGTCGTGGAAGGAGATATTTTCTGTATAATTTTCAAAATATACTACCGGATGCGGTCTTTCCTCCTTCTTTTTTTCGCGTACAAATTTTCTCCGAAAAGAGGCACACCCCAAAAAATTGGTCATTAAAATAAAGAAAATCAGCAAAAAGATAAATTTTCTCATCTTCTCTTATTTTATCATAACTGGTTAGATTTGCGAAGAAAAATTTAGGAATAAATTTCTGGAGAAATTTTAGAAAGGAAAGGTTCAATAATGCAACCTTTCAGGCATTGCCTGTTTTGTTGCGTTATTTAAACCCGCTCAGGATTTAACCAGCTTCTTAAATTCCGTCTCATCAATAATTTTAATTCCCAGTTCTTTTGCTTTTGCAAATTTTGAACCGGGATTTTCTCCCACTACCACAAAGTCAATATTCTTAGAAACCGCTGCAGATGCCTCTCCTCCTAAACTCCTCACCAATTCCTCTGCCTCTTTACGGCTGAATTCGGAAAGTTCTCCTGTAAAAACAAATTTTTTACCTTTGAGGGGTTGCGGTCCCAATTTCTTTTCTTCCTCTTTTAAAATAAGACCTGCTTTTTTAAATTTCTTAACCAAATCTTGGGTAGATTTCTGTTTAAAGAAATTAACGATGCTCTCCGCCATCACCGGACCAACCTCATAAATTTCCAACAAATCCTCAACCTTCGTCCGCATAAGAGTATCAATATCTTTAAATCTCTCGGCTAAAACTAAAGCAGCTTTTTCTCCCACATGCCGAATTCCTAAGCCATATAAGAATTTAGAGAAGGGCCTTTTTTTACTCTCTTCTATTGCCTTGAGAAGATTTTCCGCTTTCTTATCTGCAAAGAGTTCCAAAGTAAGAAAATCTTCTTTCTTTAAAAAATAAATATCCGCCAAATCCTTAACCATCTTTTTCTCCACAAGTTGTTTTGCCACCGCTTCTCCCAAACCTTCTATATCCATTGCTCCACGTGAAGAAAAATGAATGATAAGTCTTTCCAGTTGTTCCGGACAGGAAGGATTGATACAACGGTAAGCAACCTCTTCCTCCTTTTCCTTCACTACCTTACCTCCACAAACAGGACAAGTCTTGGGAATCTCTACTTCTTTTTTCCCGCGGGACTCCACAACCTTCACTACCTTAGGAATTACTTCTCCTGCCCGTTCAATCAAAACCCTGTCTCCTACCCGAATATTTAGTCTCTTTATTTCATCAAAATTGTGCAAAGTAGCATTTCTAATAATCACTCCTCCGCATTCTACCGGTTTTAATTCTGCAGTGGGAGTAATCACGCCTGTCCTGCCCACATTCATCTTAATTGCTAAAACTTCCGTGGTTGCCTGCCTTGCCGGAAATTTATAGGCAACTGCCCAGCGTGGACTTTTGAGTGTAAAACCCAATTTTTTCTGCTGGGCAAAAGAATTTATTTTAATCACCATCCCATCTATATCGTAACTCAAACTATCTCTTTTCTCCTGCCATTGGTTACAATAGGCAATAACTTCCTCTATATCTTTACAGAGCCTATTGGCGGGATTTACCCGAAAACCGACTTCCTGGGCATAGTTTAAAAATTCCCACTGGTTAGAGAGCTCTCTCCCTCCTTCCCGTGTCCCAAAGGAATGGATAAAACAATTCAATCTGCGCTGAGCAGTAAGGGAGGGGTCAAGGAGTTTCAGGGAACCACTGGCAGCGTTGCGGGGGTTGGCAAAAAGAACTTCTCCTCTCTTTTCCCTCTCTGCATTCAAAATTTCAAACTCCTTTCTTTCCATATAGACCTCTCCCCGCACCTCTAAAATGCGTGGGAGATCTCTTCCTTTGAGATGTAGCGGAATGGAGCGAATGGTCTTTAGATTCAAGGTAATATCCTCTCCCACCTCCCCATCTCCGCGGGTTGCTCCTAAGATAAAAATTCCCTGTTCATAAGTAAGTGAAGCACTTACCCCATCGATCTTTAACTCCACCACAAATTCAAACTTTTCTTTACCTAAATTTTTAAAAATTCTTTCATTCCACTCTCTAAGCTCATCATAAGTATAGGTATTATCTAAGGAAAGCATCTTTACCTTATGTCTTACCGTCTTAAACTCCTGCAAAACCTCCCCACTTACTCTTTGCGTAGGAGAATCGGGAGTAATAAATTGAGGATACTTTTCTTCCAGTGCTTTGAGTTCTCTATATAAATCGTCGTATTCCTTATCTGAGATTACCGGCTGATTTAAAACATAGTAGAGATAATCATGATGACGAATTTCTTCACGGAGTTTCTCTATCCGTTTTTTAATTTCCGTCAAACTCGTCATAATCTCTACCTCCCCTCGCTCAATCTATAGGCTAACTCCACGGGGAGAGAGTTAGCCAAAATTTTTTCCTGAGTTTTCTTATAATCATAACTTATCCTGTGCCATTCTATGGTTTTTTCTTTACTATCAGTTCCACTGCCAGAAATTGCATTTATAAAGTTATCATCGTGTGTCATCATCCATAATAATTCTTCTCTAATAGTATCACTCTTTGGAACAATTTGATTTTCATC
>JAMWCG010000187.1 GCA_023818555.1 Candidatus Omnitrophota bacterium | reverse complement strand
CTTGCGTTCCTGACCATCGACTACTCCTACTGCCTCAGGCCCAACTTCTACAACCCGAGCTTGGAATCTACCTTTACCTAAATCTAAATAAACAATCTTTCTTATGCCCGTATCCAAAACCGCTTCAGAAGGTACAGCCAGTTTTTTTCCCAAATCCACATGAATAAAGGCATCAGCGTACATATTGGGTTTAAGTTTTCCTTGAGGGTTATCAATTTTTACCCGTGCCCGGACACTACGTGTATTCATATCCAAAATAGGATCAATCGCAATTATTTTGCCAATAAATTCTTCAGCAGGGTAGGCAATGGTTCTTAAAACAACTTGATCGCCTACTTTTACCAAACCTAAATCATATTCGTATAAAGTTAAATAAGCCCAGACATAGGGGCTTAAATTATCGGAGATTAAAAGGCTACGGTCAGATTCTATTTTAGTCTTTAAATCCTCAATTTCCTCATCACTTAAGCCAAGCAATTTAAGTTTAAAGCCAGCTGCTGTAGTTAAGGCTTCTAATCGCTGGCTAATATGCTCAGATTCGCTTGATTTTACAGCCTCTTTAGCCCGGTATGCCTGGATAAATTCTGCTTCAGCCTTATATAACTCTGGATCATAAGCAATCTTGGCTACAGTGCGAATCATTCGCATTAGGGGTCTGGTTACAATAGGTTCAGTTTGTATTCCAATCAATCCCTGTTGTGCCGGAGGTATCTTTATAACTGTTTCCTGTTCTAAACTAGCTTGGACTTCTTCTGTTTCTGCTACTATAGAAAGATTCATTCCGCAGATAGGGCACTTACCCGGCTTATCAGAGACAACCTGTGGATGCATAGGACATTGGTATCTTTTTTTGGGTATAACTTCTCTGTTTTTCTTTTCTTCTTTTTGAATTAAATGACCTTCATGCTGGGCAGATGCTATGTAACTGCTAATAAATACTAAGAGTAAAAGAATCTTTAAAATTTTATTTATCATTTTTTCACCTCGCTTAACTGTATTCCTACAGTTCTTTCTAAATCCGCTAAATTCATATTATATTCTACCAATACCTGATAATAAGACATCTTAGTCTCAATAAGCATCCTTTCGGTATCTAAAAGCATCATAAAATCACCTTTACCAGAACGAAAACCTGCTAAAGAGGATTCAATAGATGCCTCTAATATAGGTATAAGATTTTCCTTGTATAACTTAATCTTATTTTTAGCCACCTCAATTTTTGTAGCTAAATCTTTTACTTCCAATAAAATCTTATTCTTCATTGCCTTATAGGCAGCCTCTGCTTCCTCTAAATTAAAAATCGCCTCTTTAATCTCATAACGCTGCTTTGTCCAGAACCAGAAAGGAACTGTAAATGCTAACATTAAATCCCAAGGACCAATTCCTACAGAAGTAAATCCTCTTAGACCGATTTCGGTCATTAAATCTGGGAAAAAACTCCTTTTTGCTAAAGATTTAGCATATTTATTCTTCTCTATAGCATAGGAAAATATAAGTAGTTCGGGTTGATTTTCTAAGGTAAGCCGATACAGTGTATCTATGTCTTTATCAAAAGAAAGGGTTTCTTCTAATACAGGTGTACCTAAAATATCTTCTGGTTGCCTATTTAACAGGGAATTTAAGCGGGCCTGTTTTGCTTTATTCTCTTGCTTTAGGTTTGTAATGTCATTGCTTAAGCGGGCAATCTCTAAATTTATCTTGAGGACTTCTTCTTGAGGAATCTCGCCTACAATATATTTTGCCTCGGCAATTTTGGCAATCTCCTCTAATAACTTGAGGCTTTCCTGTTTTAACTCTATCTCTTTGTAATTTAAAAAAAGTTCATAATATGCATTCTTTACTTCATCTATAATTTCTAATTCTTTATTCTTAAACTCAGCAGCAAACATCTGAGATTCCACCAGAGCAATCTTTCTTCTTAAAGATAACTTTCCAAATAGAGGAAACATCTGACTGATAGAAAGTATTCTGTCTTCTGGCATAGTGCGGTCTAATTTTAGAGTGCCTTTTTGTATCTTCATAAAAGAAAGACTTAAATTTGGATTATCCAATGACTTTGACTGAGGAATTCTTACCAGAGATGCCTCCCAACGTTTTTTTGCCGCTATTAAATCAGGATTATTTTTTAATGCCTCTTCAATAAGTTTATCTAGTTTTAAAATCTCAGCCTGCTGAGCAAAACTAAAAGGTAAACAATAAAAGGTAAATGAAAGGGGGATAATTATTCTTAATAAGATAGGCAATCCTTTTTTTCTCATCTGTATAATCATCTTTAAGCTATCTTTCTAAATCTTGAGATCAACTCTATAATCTCGTTTATCTTTTTTTGTTTCTCTGTTTCAGATTTTCCTTTTAAAGCATGTACCACGCAACCTTCAATATGTTTCTTAAAAACTTCGTTTTCTACTTTGTAGAGTGCGCCAATAACCGAATGAATCTGAGTGATAATATCTACACAGTAACGTTTTTCTTCAATCATTTTCTGAATTCCTCGGATCTGCCCTTCGATTTTCCTTAAAAATACCAACTGTTCTTCGTGAGTAGTCAGTTGTTTTGCCATACTTTTTACCTCCACCAAAGTATACCATACCCCCCTACCCTATGTCAAGAGAAAAAAATAAAAATTAAATCCTAAACTTTTCACTTTCTTTATCTAAAGAGGGGAGACAAGATAAAGTTTTTATCCGATTATCTAAGATTTT
>JAMWCG010000186.1 GCA_023818555.1 Candidatus Omnitrophota bacterium | reverse complement strand
ACGCGCAGTGGATGCCAATGGAGTCTATTCCAATTATTCTCCTGCCCATGGAGTAGCGGTAAAGCCTGCAGGTTTAAAATGGGAAGAAGTATATTAAACATTCATTCTCTAAATTCAAAATTCTACCATTGAAATTTTTATAGAATGAAGATATCTTTTAAGGTATAATAAAAAAATCTTTTAGCTCCGAAAGTTCAATCCCAAACGAAGAAATCTCTTAATTATAATCTCGGGATGCTGTGGTTGTGCCTGGAGCTCAGTTGGAGAGAGCGGGTGGCTTCTGCCACTCATGGCCCCGGTAGCTCAATTGGAGAGAGTGGTGGGCTTCGAACCCAAAGGTTGCAGGTTCAAATCCTGCTCGGGGCACCAATGAGTTGGTTGCGGGAGAACCAGTAGGTTGGGTGTTTCCCGCCAGACTATCCGATAGGAGGCGGGATCCCGACACATATAGAAAGGCGAAGGTGTCGGGACAATTCACCCCGGGCGCGCTAATATAATGCGGCAGAACCCAAAGGTTGCTGGTTCAAATCCTGCGGGGCGCATTATTGAAAAACTTATCAGGGCTCGGGTAATTGATTTTAGAAGATTTTTTTGGTAAAATAGGGCCGTTAGCTCAAATAGGTGGAGCAGGGGACTCTTAATCCCAAGGTCGCAGGTTCGATTCCTGCACGGCCCAAAGCGGACGTGGTGGAATTGGCAGACACGCAAGGCTTAGAACCTTGTGGTATGAAAAATACCTTGGGGGTTCAAATCCCTCCGTCCGCAATTTTTGCGGGAGTAGCTCAGTTGGTAGAGCGCAGCGTTGCCAACGCTGTTGTCGCGGGTTCGAAACCCGTCTCCCGCTTGGTAAAATAATGGTTAAATGGTTAAAAGGTTGAATGGTTAAATAGAAAAGAAAGGAGAGAAATGAAGATAATGGAATTTCTTTGTGAGAAAGCAGTAAGTTTTGATTTAAAGTCTCTGGATAAGCGGGGAGTGATTGAAGAGTTAGTAGAGTTATTAATTAAAGCAGGGAAAATAAAGGAGAAGGATAAGCAAAAAATAATTGAAATTATTCTCAATCGCGAATCCTTGGGAAGCACAGGTGTGGGACAGGGGATTGCCATTCCTCACGGGAAGAGCGACTGCGTAAAAGAACTTACTGCGGCGATGGGAATTTCTAAACGGGGGATAAATTTTGATGCCTTGGATGGGGAACCAGTTTATATTTTCTTCTTATTACTTGCTCCTGAAGATTCTGCAGGCCCTCACCTTAAAGCCCTCGCAAGAATCTCTCGTTTGCTCCGAGATAAATATTTAAGGGATTCCCTTATAAAAGCAGAGGATGAGAAAAAAATCATAAATATTATTAGAGAAGAGGACCAGAAAAAGTTTTAATGCAGGTCAAAAACGGAAATGAGTTATATTTTTGAGCCGTGAGATTACAAAGTGGTGCCCTGGTCAGGGATGTTGTAGGTAAAATGATGAGAAAGGAGGTGAATTATGCCTGAGAAAGAAATTGGCACAGTTACCCATTATTATGGGAATATTGGAGTAGGGATAATCCAGCTTTCTGATACACTTAAGGTGGGAGATAATATTCATATTAAAGGGCACACTACTGATTTTAGTCAACTGGTCTCTTCTTTACAGATAGAACATCAGAATGTTCCGGAAGCAAAGGCAGGAGACCTCGTGGGGTTAAAAGTAGAGCAAAAAGTCCATCCTAAGGATAAAGTATTTAAGGTCATTTCTTAAGCAATACTGTAAATGAGGAAAATAGATTCTTCTTTCTCCCGCCTGGTGAGGTTAATGGATGTCTTGCGTTCTCCTAAAGGATGCCCGTGGGATAGAAAACAGAATCACCGTTCTTTGAAAATCTGTTTAATTGAAGAGACCTGTGAAGTTTTGGAGGCTATTGACTCGCGAAATCCTGAGAAGTTAAAAGAGGAATTAGGAGACCTGCTTTATCAGATAATTTTCCATACCCGAATTGCTAAAGAAAAAGGGCATTTTTATATTGGCGATGTTATAGAAGGTATTTATAGTAAATTAAAAAAAAGACATCCCCATGTTTTTGGTAAAGAGAAAATCAGAGGGGCAGAAAAAGTAATTGAAGTCTGGCAGAGAAGGAAATTGGAGAGGGAAAATTCAGGGTTCAGTGAAATTCCTAAGGTTCTTCCTGCTCTCCATAAAGCAGGAAAGGTTCAGCGTAGATTTTCTCTTTTAGGATACGATTTAGGTAATCTTACCGAAACTCTGAAGAAGATACAAAAAGAATGGGAAGAATTAAAAAGAGGGATAAAGGAAAAGGATAAGAAAAATCAAATAGAGAAAATGATAGGGGATTTTCTCTTTAATATAGTTAACCTCTCTCGCCTCTTGGAGATAGAGCCGGAAACAGTTTTACATGAAAAAATAAATAAATTTGTGAAAAATTTAGAAAGAAGCAGACAAAGATAGTCAGATAAAGCCTGTCTTTATGGATGACCTTGCCGGGATTGAAGATTATGTAAGAGAGAAATATCCCGCCTTTGGTATAAATAAAAGAAGAGAGATTGTGCGTCTAATTTTTGAAATCGCCAGGAAAGAGAAAGTTTCTTTCCAAGAAATTTTTTCCTTTCTCAAAGGAAGTGACTATAGAAGTATTAAAAAGTGGTTAATAGAGAGAAGATACCCCGGTTTTAAAAAAGAAGGGGATTTGGAACTCTACCTGCCGGAAGTAAAAAT